>JAFXMJ010000478.1 GCA_017530465.1 Bacteroidales bacterium | reverse complement strand
CTGCCGGCAGCCTTTTTTATTAATAGAATTTGATACTTTTTAGCGTTGAAGCCAGATGCGAGCACCTTTTGGTCGGCTTGAAATTCGTGTACGGCGCATAGTTCACGCCTGAACAGCCACACTGCGGGGTTGAACCATTGTACGCAGCACGCCAAGTCGATGAATATCAGGTCGATGGAGTGCCGGTAACTGATGTGCGCCATCTCGTGGACAAGGATTTCGCGTGAGTTTTCGTTGTAGTCGGCGTTGTTCATAAAGATGTATTTGAGCCAACTAACGGGCGATTTGATGGTTTCGCTGAGGATGAGTTTCACGCCTTGTCGGAGTGTAATTTTCTTGTGTCGGAATGCTCGGATGGCAATTGATATTGTCGAAATCAAAAACCTCAGGAAAAATACTACCGCTCCCGCCACCATCAGGTAAGGCAGATAGTCGGAGAGCGACATCTGCGGCTCGTAGTCGGCTAATTCGGCGGTGATTTCGCCCATTCCAATTGTTGCCGTGGTCATCGTCGGCGCGGTGTTGCCGGCAAATATTGACGGTATCGGCAATAGAGGCAGCACGAATGATACCGCCACCGATGCAAGTATCGCCGCACGGTTGAGTGCGTGGAATGTGTCCTTGCTCAGGAATATTTTGTACGTCAAGTACATCGCCGCCATTATCAGCGCAACCCGGATGATGTAAGGGAGTTCCATAATTTTTAGTTTTTAATTTTGATTTTCAACTTGTTGCAGCAGTTCCTTGATTTCGTCGGACGAGAGTTCGCCGTCGTCCACGAGTGCGGAAACTGCGTTTTTGTAGGAGTTGCCGAAGTACTCCTTGATGATGTTTTTGAGCGTCTTTCTGCCGAAGTCGCTGCGCTGCACGGTGGCAAAATATTGGTAAGTGTTGCCGTATGCCTTGTGGCTCACGTACCCTTTTGCCTCCAACGCCCTCACCATCGTCGAAATGGTGTTGAAGTGCGGTTTTGGTTCGGGCACGATGTCCAATATGTCTTTCACGAACATCGCTCCATTGTCCCAAAACAGGTTCATAATCTCTTCTTCTTTCTTTGTGAGTTTTTCCATAGGTGCTTGGTTTTAATTGTTCAACGCTGCAAAGATAAAAAGTCTTTTTCGTTCCCACAACTATTTTTGTTAGTTTTTTAACTAAAAATTATAGTTAAATAGAAAAATAGCTGATAATCAGTGGAGTGCGGGAGTTAAGAAATGTTAAAACGGCGGACTGCGATAGAGCAATCCGCCGTTTTAAGTAGGGTAGGGGCAGAAATAATGGTTCTGCTGAATGTAATGACGTCGTGTTGTATTACTTTATTTTTGCGATGTCGTCGAAGGTTGCTCCCTCGGCGATGCGTTCGTCTTGTGTGCCGGAGTTAACGATTATCTTGGCGGCGGATACGTCGGAGATGTTGATGGCAGAGGATGTTGCCATACCGTTGTCGATGTAGTTGCCGGCGTTGTCGATGCGGACACCGTATTTTGCCTTGGTCTTGGAGATGTTGCAATTGTTGAACTTGAAGCCTGCGTCGCCGCCGATGTAGAAGGCGCAGTCGTCGAAGAAGTCTTTGTTGCCGAGGTTCTCGAAGTTGCAGTAGGTGATGGAAGATTCGTCATTTTGTGTGGTTTGGATTTCAACGCCGTTCCAATAGCCAGGCTTGTCTTCCGAGCCAGCAAATACGATTGGGGCGGCGGCAGTACCGTTGGCCTTGAAGATTACTTCGGGGCCTACATAGATACGCTCGCCACGGTTGATGGCAAAACGTGCGCCCGGCTCGATGTTTACGGTTATACGGCCGTTGAACTCCAAACCTTCGTTGCAGAAGAAGGGAACTGATTCCTTGACGAATGTGTAGGTCTTGTTGTCTTCGGAGTAATTGGGACGGATGCTGATGAAGTTTTTGCCGTTGTTCTCGAAAACGTTGCCATTGCCACCGTATGTGGTGTTCTCTGTCCACGAGTTATAGACAACGGGGAAATTCTTGCAGTTTTTGAAGGTGTTGTTCTCAAAGGCAGTGGTTTTGAGGAGCAATGCGCCGTTGTCGCTTGTGCCGTCGATGGTGCAGCTTTTGATGGATGCAGAGCCGTCGATTGCGAGTACGTATTCGCCTGCACCGCCGTTTTGGAATGTTACGTATTCCAAGATGTTGTCTGCGCGTTTGGAGCGAATGGTCACTCCGCCCCAACTGCCGGGGTTCTGGTTGTTGGTGGGGCTGGTGAGGACGATTGGCTTGTCTTTGGTTCCCTGCATTTTGAGTCCGGCGTTTTCGCCAACGAAGATGCCGCCGTCTGTGCCAGTGAACATTATTGTAACTCCCGGTTCTACGGTTACGAGGGAGTTGCCGTTGAGTTGGATTTCGCCTTCCACGATGTAGTCAACGGGAAGTCCGAGGTCTTTCCAAGTAACGTTGTTGTCGATTGAGCCGGAGAGCACTACCTGACCGTCGGCGTTTTTGGGCGCGGAAGTCCGTTCTGAGGCGTTGCCATTGTCGTTGGATTCGGGCGTCGAGGCGTTGTTTTGCGCCTGATTGTTGTTGCTACCGCCGCCGCAGGACGCGAGGAGTAGGGCTGACGCCGCAATGAGGAGATGTGATTTTTTCATTTGCGTATGATTTTTTTGGTTATTGTGGTTTGTAATTGTTGGCAAATATATACAAAAAAAATTGATTGTTGCTTTTTTGACGGAAAAATATTAACTTTGCACCCGGAAAAAAACAAAAAAATCATATAAAAATTATGGCAAAGAAAGCACTCCTTATGATTCTCGACGGATGGGGAATCGGCGACAAGGGCAAGGGCGATGTCATCTATCAGACCCCGACCCCTTATATGGATTATCTCAACAGCAATTATCCTAACTCGCAACTCTTGGCTTGTGGCGAGAATGTGGGTCTGCCCGACGGTCAGATGGGCAACTCGGAGGTGGGGCACCTCAACATTGGTGCAGGACGCATCGTATATCAGGACTTGGTGAAAATCAACCGCGCCTGCGCCGACAATTCTATCTTGCAGAATCCCGAAATTAAGTCGGCTTACGGATACGCCAAAGAAAACGGCAAGAGCATCCACATTATGGGCTTGACTTCCACCGGCGGCGTTCACAGTTCGCTCGACCACCTCTTCAAACTCCTTGACATCGCCAAGGAATACGGCGTGAAGAACACTTTCGTACACTGTTTTATGGACGGCCGCGACACCGACCCGAAATCCGGCAAGGGCTTCATCGCCGACCTCCAAAAGCACATCGACACCATCGGCAACGGCTATATCGCATCCATCATCGGACGTTTTTACGCAATGGATCGCGACAAGCGTTGGGACCGCATCAAGGTCGCCTACGACCAATTGGTCAATGGCAAGGGTCTCGCTTGCAACGATATGGTGGAAGGCGTTCAGGGTTGCTACGACCGCCACACCGAGGAGCACAAGGACACCGACGAATTTATGGAGCCATTGGTAAATGCCAATGTTGACGGCAGAATCAAGGAAGGCGACGTTGTAATCTTCTTCAACTACCGCAACGACCGCGCCAAGGAAATCACCATCGTCCTCACTCAGAAGGATATGCCCGAGCAAGGCATGAAGACCATCCCCGGTCTCCAGTATTACTGTATGACTCCTTACGACGCATCTTTCACCGGCGTGCACATCCTCTTCCCCAAGGAGAATGTAACCGAAACTCTCGGCGAAATCATCTCGAAGAAGGGTCTTCGCCAACTCCATACAGCAGAGACAGAAAAGTATGCTCACGTAACGTTCTTCTTTAACGGCGGACGCGAACAGCCTTACGAGAATGAAGACCGTATCCTCGTCAATTCTCCCAAAGTTGCCACCTACGACCTCAAACCCGAAATGTCGGCTTACGAGGTAAAGGACAAACTTGTTGACGCAATCGGCACACAGAAGTACGATTGGATTGTTGTCAACTTTGCCAACGGCGATATGGTGGGACACACCGGCGTTTACGAGGCTATCGAGAAGGCAGTTGTGGCTGTCGATAAGTGCGTGAACGACGTTGTTGAGGCCGCCAAGAAGAATGGTTACGAGACCATCATCATCGCTGACCACGGCAACGCCGACAACGCCCTCAACCCCGACGGCACTCCCAACACGGCTCACTCGTTGAACCCCGTGCCTTTCATCTACGTTACCGAAAACAAGAACGCAAAGGTAAAATCCGGCGTTCTCGCAGACGTTGCGCCCTCCATTCTCCACATTATGGGCATCGAACAGCCCAAGGAGATGACCGGCAAGTGCCTGATTGAGGACTAAGAGATAGGAACGAGGAAAGATTAGAGATTAAAGAGTATAGTTTAACGTTTATAGATTAGAGTGAATAATATTGATTAGTGTTTTCGCCCGCTGGAGAATCGATGAGAGGCTTCGGCGGGTATTTTTTTTGCGAATTTTAACATAATTCTGCAAAATTTTCGTTTTTTTTGATAAATTTTGGAAATATTAATAATTGTATATAACTTTAGCGGTGTGAAAAAGATGACAAGATAGGAAGGTAAATTTTTCTGTTTTGTTGTTACAATTTTGTATAACTCAAAAAATAATCATCATTATGTTTTTGCAAATTGATGCTTGGGTTTGCAATGAACAAGGATAAGAATCTCAAAATCAATGGCGAGGTGATTCCCGACCCAGACAGGTGGGAGGGCTTGTCGCCAAAGAAATGTTCTTGGAATCTTTTAACATTTGGCTACGACCACTCCGACGAGGGGCGCGTTATCTTCGAAATCACAAGAGACATGGTTTTTGACCCGATGAAGGAGAATATGGAGTTACACAAAGATTTATAAACAGCTCGTCATATACACTGGCAAAAATTCCACGCCGTTCTCTGTTTTTAAATCGCCGGTGTGCAGAACCACTGGCGTGGCAACGAAATCTCGAAACTTTTCCATAATTTTTTTGAGCGACGAGAAGGTGTAGTTTTTGCCGCTTTTTACCTCTATGGGGATTATGTTGTGGCGGCTTGTAACACGGCTTTTTGCCAAAAGGAAGTCTATTTCCATGCGTTCCTGTGCGTTGTCTGAATGTTTGGAGTAGAAATATAGATTATGCCCTTTTGCCGTAAACATTTGGGCAACAATGTTTTCCATCAACATTCCTTCGTTGATGTACATAATCTTACACCTTTTTGAGATTTTTTGCAAGTCGATTTTACACCTTTTTGAGATTTTTGTGCAAACAAATGTTAAAACATTTCCGACATTTATTGCGAATTTATAAAAAAATCTTCCTTCCCTTCCCGAATCTCCCCAAAAAACATTATATTTGCAACGTAAATATTCAATCGAGTTGTATTATGAAAAAGATATTCGTGATATTGGCGTTGTTTTTGGCGGCGTGTGGCGGCAATAGCAACAATAACGCTGGCAACGGCGGCCTTAAAGGAGAAGTTCAATTGTCGGGTGCTTTCGCATTGTATCCGTTGGCGATAGAGTGGGCGGCAGAATTTCAGAAACTTAATCCTGGTGTCAAAGTGGAAGTACGTGCTGGCGGCGCGGGCAAAGGCATCGCCGACGCATTGTCGCAGACGGTTGACTTCGGTATGGTGTCGCGTGCGCTTTACAAGACAGAAATAGACCAGGGCGCGATAGGTTTTGCGGTGGCAAAGGATGCCGTGGTGGCAACTATCAACGAAGACAACCCCGCAATCAAAGACATCTTGGCGCACGGCATTTCGGCAGACGACGCCATCAAGATTTGGGTAACAGGCGAGGCAAAAGTTTGGGGCGACATTTTGGGCAACGGCGACCAAACGCCCATCAACGCATACACCCGCAGCGACGCTTGTGGCGCGGCTGAGACGTGGGCGGCGTGGTTTGGCAAGAAACAGGACGATTTGGCGGGCATCAAGATATATTCGGACCCCGGCGTTGTGGAGTCGGTGCGCAAGGATGTGTATGGCATCGGCATCAACAACATCGGCTATGCCTACAACTCGAGGTCGCACAAGCCTGAGAGAAACATCAAAATAGTGCCTTTGGACGGCAACAGCGATGGCAAAATCTCCGCCGACGAATATTTTTACGACACCAAAGGCGACGTTACCAATGCCATTGCGCGAGGCAAATATCCGTCTCCGCCTGCAAGGGATTTGTTGTTGGTTTCCAAGGGGTTGCCACAAAACGAGGCGGCGTTGGAGTTCTTGAAATACGTGCTTTCCAAGGAAGGGCAGCAAAAGAGCGAACCGGCAGGCTACATCCCGATGCCCGACGAAAAAATCCAAAAATCGTTGGAACTCTTAAAATAAAAAGGCATTGTTTTTTGCCTTGGAAATACTACAAGATAGTAGGCAACGATGAACATCAGTTTATTTACAGACAATATCAAAGTATTTGTGGCAGACGTGTCGGCAGATGCGGCGGAGCGGCGGGCAAAATTGCTCACCGTGCTTTCCAATGCCCGTTTGCAGACGGTGG
>JAFXMJ010000477.1 GCA_017530465.1 Bacteroidales bacterium | reverse complement strand
TTACGAAAACAAAATTTTCAAAATTATGGGCCCGAAGACCTTCTCTCTCAAAGAGACCGAATGTCAAGGCACTTCGACCTTCCGCTTCAACGCTATGTGTGTCAAGAAGGAAACTCTTGCAGTAGTGGTGAAGATTCAGCATGAATAATGGTGTTGAGGGGGCTGTTTGAGTAATTTCACCTATTTCCGCCCGAACAGCCCTCTGAACACTTCCTCTATCTTTCCGCAATGCACAATTTCAATGGAAGTCGTGTGCATTATTGCGGTGTTTTTCTTGTGGCTTGATGAAATCACGATGCGGCGGAAACCGAGTTTTTCGGCCTCGGTGATGCGTTGCTCCACACGGGAGACGGGGCGGATTTCGCCTGTTAAGCCCACCTCGCCTGCAAAACAGGTCTGCGGGTCGATGGGGATGTCGAGGTCGCTACTCAGCACGGCAACCATCACCGCCAAATCCATCGCCGTGTCTATTATCTTGATGCCGCCCGCGATGTTGAGAAAAACGTCCTTCGTGCCAAGCCTGAAACCGGCTCTGCGTTCAAGGACGGCAAGGAGCATATTGAGGCGTTTTTGGTCGAAACCCGTGGTGCTGCGCTGTGGAACGCCGTATGCAGCCGTTGCCACAAGGCTTTGAATTTCAATTACAAACGGTCTTAATCCTTCCACCGCCGCCGCAACCGACACGCCCGATGTATTGCCGTCGTGCTGATGCAGGAGCAATTCGCCCGGGTTGGCAACTTCGCGGAGTCCGTTGCCCAACATCTCAAAAATGCCCACTTCCGACGTGGTGCCAAAACGATTCTTGATGCCGCGCAAAACCCTGTAAACGTGCGAACTGTCGCCCTCAAACTGCAACACCGTGTCCACCATGTGTTCCAAAATCTTAGGACCGGCGATGTTGCCCTCCTTGTTGATATGCCCGATGAGGACTATTGGGACGTTGTTTTCCTTGGCGTGGCGGATGAGGAGGTCGGCGCACTCGCGGATTTGAGTTACCGTGCCGGGCGACGATTCTACGGATTCCGTGCGGAGGGTTTGGATGGAGTCGATGATGACAAGTCCGGGTTTGGTTTCGCGGATTTGCGGGATGATGTTTTCAACTGTTACTTCGCAGAGGATGAGGCAGTTGTCGGTGGAGGATTTGAGGCGGTCGGCGCGGAGTTTTATTTGGCTCGCGGATTCCTCGCCCGATACGTAGAGCGTCTTTTGTGGGATGTTGAGGGCGATTTGAAGCGACAATGTTGATTTGCCGATGCCGGGTTCGCCGCCTATCAAAATCACCGAGCCGGGGACGATGCCGCCGCCAAGGACACGGTTGAATTCGTTGTTGTTGGTGTCGATGCGGGCGGCTTCGGTGGTGGCAATTTCGGAGATTCGTTGAGGTTTGGCGATGGCGGCGCGACCCGATGCGCTCACACCGCCGCCGCTAAACCGCGTGTTGGTCTGCACGATTTCCTCCGTGTAGGTGTTCCAATTGCCGCACGACGGACATTTGCCGAGCCATTTGGGACTCGTTGCGCCGCATTGCTGACAGACGTATGTAGTTGTTGGTTTTTTCATAATTTCCATATTAATTCTGTGGTCCACTTTGACTTAACCATCTGTTTCTTCGGGTATTCCACGGTGCGTTCGGGGTAACTTTGTTCGATGTATTTGCCGGTGTCCCACTTGCCGTTGGCGTTGCGGTCGTGGATGATTTTTACCTTGTATTCCGCCGGTAGGATGTACTCAAATTTCACCACGCTGTCGGCTGTGATTGCCTGTTGGTACTTGACCTTGCCCTTGGCGTCGCAAAGACATACAAGCAACTGACCCTCATTGATTTGTGCGTGTTGTACAGCCATCGTGTCGCGAGGGTTGATGCGCTTGTGAAGGGTGCGTGATGTGTCGAGGTTTTCAAACGGCGGTATGTCCTCATCGATGTCGGGAGCATTCTCAATGTAACCAATATTTTGGAGGTTGATGGTCATCTGCCCGTAATAATCGAGTTCGCGGATTTTTGCCTTCGATGTCAGGTAAAGGTTTGGCGTGCCGTAGATTGACGTGAAGGTGGAGTCGTCGATTTCCATCATATATTGCTTGCCCGGCTCAAAGGGGTAACTCAGCACTAAGTTCTTGTGGTTGAGGGAGTCTTGCTCCATTTCGTACTGCAACGGGAAACGCAGCGTCGCCTTATATTTGCCCTTCTCTGCCTCCGCCTTCTGTTTCTGACCTTCCTTGCCAATTTCGCTCCGGCGGCGGCGATCGGTCTGCGCCTCTTCCTTTTTCTCTTTGGGGCGGATGAGTTGGAGGGTGTCGGATTGGATGATTTCGTTTTCATAACGGTCGAGGGTGGGGTAGGAGATGGCGTACTTGATTGTGTCCAACTGTCTGAAAACGTTGTCATTACTAATTACAAAAAACGTGTCCCGCTTGGCAGTAAGGCTGTCGCGATACCAACGGCTGCCCCTTTCGGGATGGTCGATGAGCGATACTTCGGGTTTTGATGTCAACGCCCTTTCAAACGGGAATACTATCGTGTCGGTGCCGATGAGTTTAGGTTGGTGCAGACGTTGAAATTTGATTTTGTAAATCGCAAACAGCGTGTCCTTATATACCTTCTCAATCAGCTTGCCGCTTTTGTTGCGGACGAGGCGGTCGAAGGTATTGAATTTCAATGCCAACGTGTCCTTGTGCGTAGCCGCCGTGTCGTGGAGTACGATGGTAATGCGGTCGTTGTTTTGGATGATTTCAAAGGCGTTTTGGGGTAGTTTTTCGACGTTGATTGCCGAAACCTCAACGCCTCTTGTTGGCGGCTTGTCG
>JAFXMJ010000476.1 GCA_017530465.1 Bacteroidales bacterium | reverse complement strand
GGAATTACGGCTGTTTTTTCGTCGAGATTCCTATCAGAAAGGATGATGTAATTGATGCCCGCATCCACCGACTCCTCAGCCTTGCGGCAAAGATTGTCGATGGCGTCCTTCAACGCGCTCGCGCCGCCGTTGGGGTCGTAGAGAAGGGGCAGTTTTGTGGTCTTGAAACCCTTGTAACGGATGTTGCAGAGGATGTCGAGACGTGTGTTGTTGAGTACGGGATGCGGCAGGCGCACCATCTTGCAGTTGGACTCGTCGGGGGTGAGGATGTCGGTGCCCACAGAACCGATGTACTCGGTGAGCGACATCACAAGTTCCTCGCGGATAGGGTCGATGGCGGGGTTGGTAACCTGCGCAAATTGTTGACGGAAATAATTGAAGAAAATCTGCGGACGGTCAGACACAACGGCGAGCGGAGTGTCGTTGCCCATAGCCGCAACAGGCTCGCTGCCCGTGGTACACATCGGGATGATTGTCTTCTCGATGTCCTCGCCCGCAAAACCGAAGTTGACGAGTTTTTTCTCAAAGTCGGGAACAGAATTATCCACCTTGCGACCTGATTTGAGGTTTTCGAGTTGGATGCGGTTGGTATTGAGCCACTGTTTGTAAGGATGCTCTTGGGAGAGTTGGCGTTTGAGTTCGCCGTCATAATAAATCTTGCCCTCCTGAGTATCCACCATCAGGATTTTGCCGGGTTGGAGACGGCCTTTTTCCTTAATCTGCGACGGTTCGAAGTCCATCACGCCGGTCTCGGAGGCTACCACCATCATATCGTTGCTTGTAATCACATAACGTGAGGGGCGCAGACCGTTGCGGTCCAACATTCCGCCCGCGTACCTGCCGTCGGAGAACAACAGCGCGGCGGGGCCGTCCCAAGGCTCCATCAATATAGAATGGTATTCGTAGAAAGCCTTCAACTCCTCGCTGATGGGGTTTTTGTCGTTGAAACTCTCCGGCACAAGCACCGCCATAGCGTGGGGCAGCGACATTCCCGAATTTACGAAAAATTCAAACACATTGTCCAACGACGCCGAATCCGACATACCGGGCGTAACAATCGGGCGCAAGTCCTTGATGTCGCCGAGCATACCCGACGAAAGCACCGACTCACGTGCGCGCATCCAATTGCGGTTGCCACGGATGGTATTGATTTCGCCGTTATGACACAACATCCTGAACGGCTGCGCAAGCCTCCATTCAGGGAATGTGTTGGTAGAGAACCTCGAATGTACCAACGCCAAACCGCTCGTCAGATACTCGTTGGAGAGGTCGGTGAAATATTCGCGGAGTTGCATCGAGGTCAACATACCTTTGAAAACTATGAGTTTGGACGACAGCGACACGATGTAAAAATCGGGATCGGAGATGCGTTTTTCCACCCTCTTGCGTATC
This sequence comes from Bacteroidales bacterium, assembly GCA_017530465.1. Lineage (GTDB taxonomy): Bacteria > Bacteroidota > Bacteroidia > Bacteroidales > UBA3824 > UBA3824. The sequence continues at coordinate 2,399 of JAFXMJ010000476.1, read as the reverse complement.
TTGTAAAGCACGCTTTCAAATTCGGGCAGACGGTCGTCGGAGATACCGTTGATGAAAATCTGACGGATGTCCGGCTCGGTCTCCAACGCGCCCTTGCCAAGGCATTTGGAATTGACGGGGACGTTGCGGAGGTGCATCAGATTGAGCCCCTCGCGCTCTATCTCCTCGATGAAAATGCGGAGGATTTCGCGCTGTGCATTTTCGTCCTTTGGCATAAAGACGAGACCAGTGCCGTACTTGCCTTTTTCGGGTACGGGGATGCCTTGCAGGAGTATAAACTCGTGCGGAATTTGAATGAGGATGCCCGCTCCGTCGCCAGTCTTGCCGTCGGAGCCTTCCGCGCCACGGTGCATCATATTCTCGAGCACCTTGAGCGCATCGTCCACGAGGGCGTGCGACTTGTTGCCGTGGATATTCACCACCATGCCCACGCCGCAAGCGTCGTGTTCGTTTTCGGGGTCGTACAGACCTCTGATTGTTTGTCGTGATTTCTTCATAGCAATTGTAGATTTTTTACGCTGCAAATTTCTATATAATCTTCCACAAATGCTGTAAAAAAAACACGTAAAGACGAGTAAGGGTTTTGCTTATTTACTCACGGAGGCACGGAGACACGGAGAAGAATATTTTAACAACGAATTAAACGAAAGGAACGAATCGCCATATATGGGGTATTCAGGAAATATTCGCATATTTCGCGGTAGAGACGCGATTAATCGCGTTCTCTACACACCAATCCGTTTAATTCGTTGTTAAAATGCTGACAAATGCTACTTCTCCAAATAGTAATTCGGATTGTTGCGCATCTGTTGTTCCCAATTCTGATGCATCTGATGCCATTCCTCACTATGTGAACCCAAAGCACCAATTTGGCGAGGATGTGTCAGAGGAAGTACTTTTATCGTTCTACCGTTAATGGAGGCTTCGATGGCTTTACCATAACAATTTTCGTCAACAAATTTCTGTAAATTGTTGTATTTTGCACCTGCCACATTGTTGAAGAATTGAGTAAGCGCATCTTCACCCAAAAGAACCAACAAATCAGCCTTAGACTCTTCAAGTTCAGCAAGAATCTCCTCACATCGCTTTTGGTCGCAGAACTTCTTAGGACGTTTTGGAACGGTAACTTCATCCAAGCCGTAACGTTCACGGATAGGATTATAATTCTTTTCAATAGTCTCTATCTGATTGTCATTCAACCGAGACTCCGGAAGAAGGTCGCAAAGCCAAGCATCATTTCTCGTAAAGCCCAATGGAGCGAGAACATTTTCGTCCAATACTTTTGCCGAAGGACCATTCAGATTACTTGCGGCAGGCTCTAAACTGCCTAATTCTTCGGGAATGTGGATTTTGCTGATGATTTCAGCGGCTTCCTTTTCGTTGCCATCCCAAAAAATTCTTGGTTCACTTGCCACAGCCAACGCCTGACAAACAAGTTTGCCGTTTTTATCTTTCCACTTTGCGTGTACGGCACTCGCATAAACTCCAAGTACAAAAACCTTCTTGGGGCTTCTGTCTTGCTGCACAAGTTTATGCACTTCTTGACCAAACGGAAATTTGTACATATCGTTGAGGTTTAATTGTTGTTAATTATCACAATGCAAATATATAAAAAGAATCAGATAAATCCAAATTATTTTTTGCAAAAAAATGATTGATTTTTTTTGTTGATTGACGAAATAGACATTATCTTTGTTGCAGACAAACAAGCAAAAAAAATAGGCAATGAATCAAATAGAATTAGAAACATACAACAATCCGACGACATTTGCAGAACGCGAAAGTAAAACATACCTTGGCAATGTCGATAGGCTGTACCAAAGATTGCTTCAAGTGTCAAAATTGCAGCAAGGTTGGGACGGCTACAATGCGTTGCCTGTCAATAGTCAAGTAATTGACAATATGCACGTTGTATTGGACAATTGCGACAGCACACAGTTGCAAGGGTGGCAGATTTTCCCCGAAATCAACGGCACAATCCTTCTGCAAAACAGCGTCAGGCGTGCCGGCATCAATCTTGGCGACAAGACCTTTTCGTATTTTATAATCAACGGCAACAACGTGGACGGCGACGATAGCAAAGCGTTTTCCGTTTCGCTGTTCTTAAATGTTTTGAATGAATTAAATGATTGATTTTAAAGCTCTTCCATTGGTCAACAACAACGAGATTGTTGCGCGTATAATATATTGAAAAACTTCCGTGTGGCGCAACACAACAGCATCTTTTGCTCGCCATACGTTTTTGTTTGACAGAAATTGCAGACAGAGGACTGATTGCATTTTAAATAAAAATCCCCCGACAATTTTCATCATCGAGGGAGCATTTATATTTGTCAAGCGGAAAGAGAGGGATTCGAACCCCCGGTAAGGTTACCCCTACGTCGCATTTCGAGTGCGAT
>JAFXMJ010000475.1 GCA_017530465.1 Bacteroidales bacterium | reverse complement strand
CGTATGCGTCCCAATATTCGCCGGTAATGGGGTCGATATTGAAACGGTTTTGCAGATAGGTGAAGTTGTTGCCGTCAGACGAGTAGAAGTTGAACAAGCCCACGGTCTTGAATGTAAGACCTTTTACGATGTTGATCTGAGCGTATGCAGAGGTGAACACGCGGTTAGACCTATTGAGGTTGTTGTTTTCCTGAACGATTGCGTAGGGGTTGTTGAGGGTTCCAGGGTTGAACTCAAGGTTCTTCTGACCCAAGAGTCCAATGCCGTAAGAGCCGTCGGGGTTTTCGGGATATACGTGCTGGATGTCGCCGTTGCCGTCGATGTAGTCCATAGACGGCGAGAGGAATGCCAAGTCCCTCTGAGAAGAGAGATTGAATGTATTGCCCTGACGACCGTATGCGCCGTTGCTCCTTGTGTAAACGTAGTTGATGTCGCCGCCAACTTCAAGGAAGTTGTTGATTTCGGTCTTGTTGTTGACGCGGGCGGTGAGCCTTTCGTATTGAGAGTTTACAATGATACCCTTGTTTTTGAGGTAAGATGCAGAGAAAGAGGTCTGGCTCTTTTCGTTGCCGCCAGCTACCGACATTGTGTATTGCTGCTTCAAAGCGGCGTCGGTGAATTGGTCTTGCCAATCGATAGCGGTGCGCTGACCGTCATATTTTGCATCCCAAATCGGGTTGAACAAGTCTTGGCTGTCATTAGCGTGCATATCGCGGATGAACTGTGCGTACTCGTCAACGTCAAGAACGTCGAGTTTGTAAGCCAAGGTCTGGATGCCGAAGTCGGCGGAGAAGTCGAAGCGAGCCTTGCCCTTAGAGCCGTGCTTTGTGGTGATCATGATGACACCGTTTGCACCAGCAGAACCGTAGATAGCGGTTGCAGAAGCGTCCTTCAATACTTCCATAGACTCGATGTCGGCAGGGTTGAGGAAGTCGGCGTTGGTACCTACCTGTACGCCGTCCACTACGTAGAGAGGCTGTGCGCTACCGTTGATGGTGGCGACACCACGAATGCGCACCTGCGACTTACCTTCCGGCGAACCGTCCTGAGCAGTTACCATCACACCGGCGGCTGCACCCTGCAAGCCCTGGTTAACATTGATGGGCGCGCGTTTCATCATGTCTTTGGTATCTACGGAAACTACAGAACCCGACACGTCGGATTTTTTCATTGTACCGTAACCAACGACTACGACTTGTTCGATCTCTTTGTCGTCGGATTCGAGTACAACGGGCGGGATGTTGGTGCGTCCGTTTACGTTCTCCACGTGATTGGTGAAGCCAATGTAGGAGAATGTCAGAGTTGCGTCAGACGGTACGTTGATCGAATACTTACCGTCGAGGTCTGTGATTGTGCCGTTGGTGGTTCCCGTCTGTACGACGTTGACACCCGGCAGAGGTTCGTTGTTTGCGTCGAGTACAGTACCAGATACCTGGATGTTCTGTGCCTGCAACGCAAATGGGATCATTAGGATGAATAATCCCAGCATAAGCAATCTTCTCATAAGTGTGTAATTTGGTAAATTTAGTAATTAATTGTTGTTGGTTACAAGTAAGCAGCTGTAACCAGCTTTTGGGGACAAATTTAATGTTAGAATTTCAAAAAAGCAACATTTTTTTTAAAATTTTGTGTTTTTGGTCGCTGTTTCTTTTCTAAAATGTTAATATTCAGTGATATTTATTTTAACTTATTTTCTCTGTTTTGAAAATATTATCTAATTTTATGTAAAGTATAATGTAATTTTTAGTCGTTTTTTACGTAAAGTTAACTTTACTTAGACGGCGATTTTAACACAGATGTTAATTTAATGTAAAATTAACAACCATTTTTTTTTGATATATATTATTGTTAACTTTGCACCGTCATTAACAACAAAACATATTATGAAATTTAGAAACATATTAACATCGCTGTTGTTGCTTGCCATAGTGGCGACGACGGCACGCGCCGACGAGGGTATGTGGCTGCTCAACCTCATTGGCAAGAATTATCAGCAGATGAAAGCTCAGGGCTTCCGCCTGAAGCCGGAGGACGTGTACAGTGTCAATAAGTCGAGCCTCAAGGATGCCGTGGTGGTATTTGGAGGATACTGCACGGGCGAGATTGTGTCCAACCAAGGCTTGATATTCACCAATCATCACTGTGGCTACAAGAGCATACAGCAGCACAGCACTGTTACCCACGATTATCTGAAGGACGGATTCTGGGCTAAGTCGTTTGACGAGGAGATTTCGACGCCCGGTCTTTACGTGAGCATCCTCCAGGAGATTGCCGATGTCACCGACGATGTATTAAAAGGTGTCACCGACCACAACAAGGAGCAGATTGACGCCAACATTGAGCGCATCACCGCCGAATATAAGAAAAAGTATCCGTCGGAATTTCACAGGATTGAGATAAAGCCTTTCTTCGAGGGCAATTCTTATTTTCTCTCGGCGTTTGTCGATTACAAGGACGTGCGCCTTGTCGGCACTCCGCCCGACGCCATTGGAAAGTTTGGCGGCGACACCGACAACTGGATGTGGCCACGCCACACCTGCGACTTCTCGGTGTTTCGCGTGTATGTGGACAAGAACGGCAACCCCGCAGAATACAGTTCCTCCAACGTTCCGCTCAAGCCCAAGCACCACCTGCCCATCAGCCTCAAGGGTTACAAGAAGGGTGATTTTGCAATGGTGATGGGATTCCCGGGCACTACGCAGAGGTATTCCACGAGCTTCGAAATCTACAACGACATGCTTGAAAACGACGCCCGCGCCAAGATTCGCGGCATCCGTCAGGATGTATTGCACGCCGATATGGAGGCAAGCGACGAGATACGCATCAAATACGCCACCAAGTATTCGCAGTCGTCCAACTATTGGAAAAACTCAATCGAAGCCAACAAGTCGCTGAAAGCCCTCAACATCGTGGGCGAAAAGCAGCAACAGGAAAAGGCTTTTGAAACTTGGTGCCGCGCCAATGCACAGCGTCAGAATGAGTACAAGGATGCCCTTGCGCAAATCCAGAAGGCTTGCGACGCCGACCGTGACAATGCGCTCGTATTACTGTATATCAACGAATGTTTCTTCAGCGGTATGGAGCTCCTGATGCATGGCTACCACATCATCGATTACGTGCTCGACCCCGCAGGTCAGACCAAGGATGATTTTATAAAGGAGATGCACCGTTTTTATAAGGACTACAGCCGTGAGACCGATTACAAGTCGTCGCTTGCAATGGCAAAACTCTATATGGAGGATGTCAAGGCTGAATATCATCCGAGCTTCTTGAAGGAGATGTCTGCCGATTCTGCCGTTGCATATATGTTTACTTCGCAGTTTGTAACACAGGAAGGCTTCGACAAGTTTATTGAGAACCCCACCCGCGAGACGTTGCTCACCGACCCTGTCATCAGCAATTTCTTGGCAGTGCTCGATGTTTACCGCACTCTCATCACCGCAAGCCGCACCAACGACGAGATGCTCGACAATGGTCGCCGCATATATACTAAAGGTGTCAATGAGATGAATGTAGGTGCCAATCCTTATCCCGACGCCAATTTCACCGAGAGGCTCACCTACGGCACAGTACAGGATTACAAGCCCAAGGACGGCGTGTTGATGAATTATTTCACCACCACCGACGGCGTACTCGAAAAGGAAATCCCTGGTGACTACGAGTTTGACGTGCCCGCCAAGTTGAAGACCCTCTTGCTTAACAAGGACTACGGCCGTTACGCCGACAAGGACGGCACATTGCATGCCTGCTTCCTCACCGACAATGACATCACCGGTGGCAATTCTGGCAGTCCCGTAATCGACGGACGCGGCAACCTCATCGGTCTCGCCTTCGATGGCAACTCCGAGGCTATGTGCGGCGATTGGTTTTTCAATACAAAGCTCCAACGCTGCATCAACGTTGACATCCGCTACGTCCTTTTCATCATCGACAAATATGGTGATTGCCAGAGACTTATCAAAGAATTGACATTCGCAAAATAGTGGAGTGCGGGCGTCTCGCCCGCTTGCAGACGTGTCGTCTGCCTCCCAAACATCAATAAATGAAAAAACCGCAGATTCAAAACGTCATTGAATCTGCGGTTTTTATTTTATTAAAGACGCACGGCGTAGATACGCACGGCCGTGCGTATTTACAACAATTCAATCGTTACCACGCTCATCGGCGGCAATTTCACCGTCAATTCGCCTTTCTTGACTGTTGCGCCATTGAAGGGCACAGCCTTGATTACGTTGGGATTGTCGAAAGAATTGTAGTCGGCAAAACTCTTGGAAGTGATGATTTCAGCTTTGCCTGTGGCAGTGGCGTTGATGGCTGAGAGGTCGAGAGTTACGGTATTTTCCTTCTTGGAATCTACGTTGGTGACAGAGAGGTGATAAACGCCGTCCTTCTTGGAGAGTGTTGCGCTGATTGCGTCGATGCTCTCGCCGTTGAAGGTGTATTTGGGCGAGTGGAACGACAACGGGATGTACTTGGCGTTTTGGTGAACGGCGTACATCTTGAATACGTGGTAGGTAGGCGTGAGAATCATCTTGTCGCCTTTGGTCAATACCATCGATTGCAATACGTTGACTACCTGCGCGATGTTGCACATGCCGAGGCCGTATGCATATTTGTGGAAAATGTCGAATGTGGTGCTTGCCAAGAGTGCGTCGCGGAGGGTGTTTTGCTGATAGAGGTGTCCGGGGATAGTGCCTGGCTCTTGGTCAGTCCAGATGCCCCATTCGTCCACGTCGAGTTTTACACTCTTCTTGTATTTGGCTATGATGTCTAAGTGTTTGGGAATCATATCGCCCATCTTGTAGCCGTCGCGGATGACGCCAAAATAATGGTCTTCGCCAAAACCACGGTCGGGACCCTTGCTGCCGTTCCAATCACGGATGGGCAGTACGTAGTAGTGGAGCGAAATGTGATCCATGTGTTCGCCGGCATTTTTGAGCAGCACCTCAGTCCAGTTGTAGTCAAAATCGTTGCTGCCGGATGCCACGCGCACGGGGTTAGTGTGATTGTTGTAGAGGTAGGCGTAGCACGAATACTGGCGGAACACGTCGGCGTAATATTCGGGACGCATATTGCCGCCGCAGCCCCACGATTCGTTGCCGATGCCCATGAAGTCTATTTTGTAGGGTTTTTCACGACCGTTCTGCTTGCGGAGGTTTACATTGGGACAATCGTCTGTGCCGGTGATGTATTCGAGCCAATCGGTCATATCGCGTACCGAACCAGTTCCCACATTCACAGAGAGATAGGTCTTGCAGCCGAGACGTTCGCAGAGTGTGAAAAATTCGTCTGTGCCAAAGGAATTGTCCTCCATCGTGCCGCCCCAGAATACGTTTTTGATTTTGGGACGCTTGTCGGCGGGGCCAATGCCGTCTCGCCAGTGGTAGGTGTCGGCAAAACATCCGCCTGGCCACCTCAATACGGGGATTTGGAGGTCTTTCAATGCGTTGAACACGTCGGTGCGGTAGCCGTCTTGGTTGGGGATGTTGCTGTTTTTGCCAACCCAGATGCCGTCGTAGATGCAGCGTCCGAGGTGTTCGGCAAACTGACCGTAGATTTCGGCGGGGATTTGGTGCGCCTCCTGTCCGTTTGTCAGGAGTTTGGTCTGTGCAGAAGCAGACACCGTGAGAGCGAGAGCCGCGCCCAGTAGAAATTGTCGTTTCATTACTTGTTTGTTTTTTTAAATGTTATATATTATATAAGGTGTGGCGAATCCAAGATTTTGAATCCGTCAGGTGCAAAGTTAATATTATTTGCGGAAACTTCGTCATAAATTTGCATTTTGTTTTTATAAGGATTATATTTGCACTCGCAGTTACAATAATTAAAGCGGATTTTAATTGCCGCCCACACATTATATATATAAGGTATGGAAAATACAGACAAACAGACATTGTACGAAAAACTCAGCCACTTTATTAATCTCCATTATTATAGTTATAGTGCAGAAGAAACGCGGCAAGAATCTGCATCTGCGGACATGTGTGCGCCTTCTGACGAAACGTATAGTCCCACACGAAGTACCAAGGACGCAAATAAACGCAAACGAGATGATGACTTTTTTCGTTGGCTTTTCAGAGAATATAAAACAACGAGTTCATCTGTCGAATATTTTACCAACGATGGTGCCGCTGCGCCGTTGCCGTCCAACTTCTCCGAGGCTGTTATTGACAGGCTCGAAGATTCCTT
>JAFXMJ010000474.1 GCA_017530465.1 Bacteroidales bacterium | reverse complement strand
TAATCATGAAGTTCTCCTCAATGGTATAGTTAAACATATAGATAGTTTTCCAGAACAATATTTACGAAATCCTGCTATGGTATTAATAGAAGGTGGCGATTTCCTGATGGGGTGTGATGATATGGATAGTTATCAAGATGAACGTCCTGCACATAAAGTAACATTGCAATCTTTCAAAATAGGGAAATATCCTATTACGCAATTTCAATGGGATTATGTAATGGGTAATGAAATACCAAGCACATTTAGGTGTGATATTCATCATGGCATAGGCCCAAATTATCCGATGTATAAGGTTAGTTGGCAAGAATCAATAGAATTTTGTAATTGTTTAAGTAAATTACAGAATTTAGAAGAGGTATATACGATAATTAAAGATAATGATGGCAAAATTATCAATGTAAAGGCTGATTTTTTCAAAAATGGATACAGATTGCCGAGCGAGGCGGAATGGGAATTCGCAGCACGAGATTGTAAAACAGATGGCACAAAATATAGTGGAAGTGATGATATAGATGAAGTTGCATGGTATCAAAAAAATGCTGATGCAAGAACCCATCGTGTTGGAGAAAAATTGGCAAATAAACTTGGTATATATGATATGTCAGGCAATGTTTGGGAATGGTGTCAGGATTGTTGGGATGGCTCAGCTAATTATGACAAAACTCCATGCGATGGTAGCGCAAATACAGAAGGGTATGAACATATATTGAGAGGAGGAGGCTGGACAAGCAATGAAAAAAGATGTCGTGTGTCACGAAGAAGCAAACCAGATTCCAGCGATGATTTTCATAACGTTGGATTTCGTGTGGTTCTAAATGCGCCAAATGAATCTGTTTTATGAATCTGTTCGTTCTATTCAGCACTTAAAACTCAGCGAAATTGCCCGATTTTTCGTCAATTTCGCTGAGTTTTGAGGTTATGTTTCGTAGGTCTAATATTTGATAATCAAATAGTTAACTTTTTTAAAAAGGTGTTATTTTAAGATTTTTTAACGCGGTATTTTTTGATGGTTTTTGTTGTCGATTAACACTTTGAATTTCTGACTGCAAAAAAAATATATAATTCTGAAAAAAATATCTATCTTTGCGTCATTACCAAAAACTAAAAAGATGAAAAAACTTTTGATATTGTTTGCAGCCCTGATTGTATTGCAGGCGTGCAAGAAGACCGCCAATTTTGAGGTGGAGCTTGGTGGCATCGATGCTGATGTCAATGTAGTGCGCTTCGACCTCGATTTTGACACCATACGTCCGCAGGGCATCTATTCGGCGTTGCCGGAATTGAACAAGAAGTACGGCGACTTCGTTAACCTTTATATGCGTGGCATACTTGGAATGCCAGAGACAGAGACCGCCGATTTTATGACGCAGTACAGCGATTTTGTGAGTTATTGCAAACTCAACAAGGTGTTTGCCGACGTCGAAAAGGCGTTCCCGAAGGATACCAATATCGCCAATTATTTCAAGGAAGGGGCGCGTCATTTCAAGTATTATTTTCCCAATGATTCTTTGCCGGATGTCTATACGGTGATTTCGGGATTTCAGGAGTCGGTGTTTCCGAGCGACGGGATTATGGTGTTCAGCCTCGAAAAATACCTTGGCTCCAATTATCCTGCGTATGGTCAACTTGGCATCGAGAATTACAAACGCCGCCGTATGGAGAAGGCGATGATGCCGGTGGATTATTTCAGGACAATTGCAATGCTCGATTATCCCAAGCCCGACGCTTCCGCCGACAATCTCTTGAACGAAATGATATATCAGGGTCGCATCCAATATTTCCTCAAATCGATGATGCCGTCCGCGCCCGATTCGTTGCTGTGGGGATATTCCGACTATCAGTACCGTTGGGCTGAGGCTTACGAAGAAAACGTCTGGAATTATCTCATTGACAAGAAGATATTATTTAAGATAGATCCGTTGCTCATCCGCAATTTTACGGGCGAAGGGCCTTTCACCAACGCTTTCGGCAATCAGTCGGCACCCGGTGTGGCATCGTTCTGCGGATTTGGAATTGTATGTTCGTTTATGGCTAATAATCCCACCGTCACGCTGCCACAATTGATGCAGATAGAAGATTTGCAGTCCATCTACAACCGTGCGCGGTACAATCCGTAGGGCAATGCATAATGCATAATTCATAATTCGTAATTCGTAATTCGTAATTCGTAATTCATAATTCGTAATTATATGAGATTGGCGGTTTTTGTTGCGTTGTTGTTGTGCGGGTTTGCGGGGATTTCTGTGCCGGACGACGGCGATTTTGTATTGGTATCTTACAACGTCGAAAACCTCTTTGACACCATCGACAATCCTGATACTGCCGACGACGAATTTACGCCCGATGGCGAGCGGCATTGGGATTCGTATCGTTATTATCAAAAATTAAAACATCTTTGGAAGGTACTTGCGGCGACCACGTTTGACGATTTCCCCGACGTGATTGGCTTTTATGAGGTGGAAAACCGTGATGTGGTCAACGATTTGATTAACAAAACGCCGCTTTGGAATGGGCATTATCAGATTTTTCACCGCGAAAGCCTCGACCGGCGCGGCATCGACATTGCAATCCTGTATCGCCCCGAAACTTTCCAACCTATTGACACTTCGACGATTAGAATTGTATTTGACGGCGCAGATTCATCTTATCACACCCGCGACATTATGTATATGAAAGGTGTCGCCAAGGTTTCTGACGACACCATCCATATATTTGCCAATCATTGGCCGTCGCGTTATGGCGGATATTCTGCAACGGATGTGTTGCGCTGCCGTGCCGCCTCGGTGCTACGCCGTAAGGTAGATTCTATTTTCGCCAACAATCAGTGCGCCAAGGTCTTGTGCATTGGCGATTTCAACGACAACCCCGACAATATGTCTGTCAACGATTTTTTGAAGGCGCGTACCGACCTTGACAATGTTGAGCCTGGCAGCCTTTATAATGTTTCGCACTATTTGTGGCGCGAGAAGGGCTTGTGGTCGTATTGGTATCAGGGCAACGGCGACTTTCTCGACCAGGTGATTGCGTCGGGCGATTTGCTCGGAGGCAAGGGTCTGCATTTTTCAATTGACGATGCGTCGCCGCTCAACGAAAAATTTTTGCTAAACGAAGACGGCTCGATATTCCGCACCTACCTCGGTCCCCGATACACGGGCGGATATTCTGACCATTTGCCCGTGGTGATTAGGATGAGGGTGGGGGATTGATTAGAATTTGAAGGCTACCACACCGCAGATGTTGGACAGACGTTTTTTGCCGTTGACAAGTCCTTCATATTTTCTATTGACGTCGTTGAGACCGATATAAGCCTCCACGCCAAAGCGAAAATGCTTGATTTCGTATGCGGCGCAGGGCATCAGGCTTACGTAGTTGTCCTTGATTTTGGTCTTGCCGTCGAGAGGATCGTTTGGGTTGGCGTCAATGTAGTAATCGCAATTACTTGTGCAATGCGAATACACAAGACCCAAGCCAATCATCCACTTGTTGTTGGTAGTTTGTGGATCGTTGAGATGTACCTGAAACGTTATCGGGACGTCCACGAATGTGAACGAATCGTCGTCGGCTCCGTCTTGGCTCAAAAAGGCACTGGTTTCTTCATTGCGATACGCTAATCCGCCCATCAGCGAAAACATTTCTGTAAAGTAGTAATTGAGTCCGTAACCCAATTTGACGGAAAGGCCATTGTCGGTGCGGAAGGTTTTGCTCTGATTGTAGGGTTCGTTGTAATGGTCGAGTAACGCGCCTGCACCAATGTAGAAGTTGTTTTCAAACTTCTTGAAATTTGTGTTTCCC
>JAFXMJ010000049.1 GCA_017530465.1 Bacteroidales bacterium | reverse complement strand
CGCACATTCTGCCGTTTCCGAAATCAAGACAGGTATGATTGATTGGAAAAAAGTGTTTGACGGTGCACAGTGGTTCCACTGGACTGGCATCACGCCTGCAATTTCGCAGGGCGCGGCAGACGTTTGCCACGAAGCATTGAAAGCCGCATCCGAACTCGGCATCACAATCTCCTGCGACCTCAACTACCGCAAAAACCTCTGGAAATATGGCAAAAAGGCGGACGAAGTAATGCCCGAACTCGTTAAATATTGCGACGTAATCCTTGGCAACGAGGAAGACGCAGAGAAGGCTCTCCTCATCAAACCCGAAGGTGTCAACGTGGAAGGCGGCAAGGTGGTTGCCGAGGCTTATCTCTCGGTATCTCAGCAGATTATGAGCCGTTTCCCGAAGGCTAAGAAGGTAATCACAACTCTCCGCAGCAGCATCAACGCCAACCACAACAACTGGGCAGGCGTTCTCTACGACGGCAAGACGCTCTACAAGTCGCCCGAATACCAAATCACCCACATCGTTGACCGTGTTGGCGGCGGCGACTCCTTTATGGGCGGTTTGATTTACGGCTTGCAGACCTACACCGGCGACGACCAAAAGGCATTGAACTTTGCCGTTGCCGCTTCGTGCCTCAAACACACCATCTACGGCGACTACAACCGCGTTACCGTTCCCGAAGTCGAGAAACTAATGTCCGGCGACGCCAGCGGAAGGGTTAGCAGGTAATTTCTTCTTCATCCATATCCTCCTCATCACCACCACTTCCGTCCGCCTCGTATGCACATATACTGTCATTTCGTCGCCGAGGGAGTGGTGGATGATGTTGTAGGTTGTGGTGATGCCAAACGACCATTTGTCGTAATTGAGCCAGTACGCGCCCTTGAAATGGAACACCGGCGAGAGGTGGATTTTGTCGGAGACCCAACCCTTGAAAATCGATGTGCTCGCGTTGAGACCAATCATCCCTGACGCAAAAAGCGTGGAATGTTTGCCAAAAACATAATTGTAGGCATAGCCGCCGTTGACACCGATGTTGCAGGAGCGGAGGTCGCAACTTTGCTCTTTCAGGAGCAGGCTGTCGGAGCGGATGCGGAGATAATACAACGCCGCGCCAACCGTTGCGCTGCCCTGCGAAATCAGTTGCCGCTCGCCCGCCGTAAAACCCGCCTTGTACGAAAATTCCTCGTTGTTGAAAATATATTTGCCAACCATATCAAACTGCGACACCTTGATGTCGGGATTGTAAGGCAACTCGCCGATTTCGCGGCTTTTGATGTGGAAACGGTCTTCTATCGACTCGTAAAACCCACTGTAACGCTGTATGTAAATGTCCCCGGCGAAAAACCTGTTGTAACCGCGCAACTGCATATCGGTGCTCTTGACGTTGTTGTAATTTTTGTCGGGACCAATCGGCGATACCTCCTGACGGTAGCACACATCAAACGGAAAATATTTGCACCAAACGCCCACGCCGACGCCAGAATGTAACGCGGGAATGTAATTAAGCCCCGTGGACTTGTTGCGGAACGTAAATTCGTCGTTGTATAAGAAAGATTTGACGGACAACAAATGGCCATATTTCTTCACATAATTGGCATTTTGCGCCGTGCCATACAGCGTGCAAAAAGTCAACACCAATGCAATTAACGTGGCAAGTCTCAAAGTGTTATTCATCTAAAAAAATCGTTTGTTTTTTACGCCGCAAAATTACAAAAAACGTGTGAAACAAATATTACGTTAATAAAAAATAACACAAAACAAAAAATTCCCCACCAAATTACATTTATGGCAGGGAATCGACAGAAAAACTATATGGATTTTTTTCAAATTAATGCATCCAAACGGTGGCGGCAGTGCCTTCCACTATGCCGCTGTATGCAACTGTACCGTAAATTTTGAGGTTGGCGCGGTCGATGATGGTGCCTGTACCGCCCGTGCCGCGCTTTTTGTTTTCGTTTTCGGGGCAATAGTTGGTGTCCCAGGCGAAAGGTACGAGACCATTGGCAGGTCCCCATTTGCTTACAGCCTTGTAGAACGCCTTGACGCTGGCATCGTGCTTTTCCTGATTGGTGACTTCACGCCAGTTGGCGGCGTATTCCCCGATGAGGACTGGTACGCCGTTGTCAGAGAATTTGGCTTTGAGCGACGCAAAACTGTTTTTCAACGACGATTCGGCGTTCCAAGTGGCAGAGTAACCAGTGCCACCGTTGATGGTGAAATTGTAGGGGTCGTAGTAATGCACTTCCACCATAAGTTTGTTGGCGGGCTTGTCGGTTGGCAAGTGCATATACGAAACGGTGGAGGCGATGTTGGTGCTTGGACCCTGGACGGCGAGCACACGCTCAGCATTGTTGCCGCCGGTGGCGCGTACTGCATCCACAAAAGCCTGGTTGTATTTTTCGAGTATCGGGGTGAGGACGGCGTGCTTGTCGTTGAATAAGCTCCACTCCTGGAACGGCTCGTTGAGACCGCCAAATATCAGGTGCTGGTCGTAATCCTTGAACTCCGTGGCAATCTGAGTCCAGAGTTTTTGGAGGATTTCGATTTTGGAGTTGATATAATCGTCATCATCAATTATTGATACGTAATTTTTGTCCGACGAGGAAAAGCCAAGCACTTCAATCCAGCCGCTGTCCCAGTGATCGTTTAGCTCGATGTAGAGACCGGCGTTGATGCAGTAATCAACCACTTCCTTGACACGCGCCATCCAGTCGGCGTTGATTTTGTAATTGTCATTTTTGTCGCAATGGATGTACCAGGAGCAAGGAATGCGTATCGCACGGAATCCCGATGCCTTTACTAAATTGATGATGTCTTGTGTGGTCTTGGTGCGCTGCCACGAAGTCTCTGCGCCGAGGCCGCTGCCAGTGGCTTCCATTGTGTTGCCAAGATTCCAAGCGGGGTACATCTGGGCGGCGATTTCCATTGCTGTACTTTGCATCGACAGGGCGGTGACGCTGCCAGCCTTTTGGGTTACAAATACGGTGTCTTTGGAGCTGTCAAATTTAATGACAACCAAGCCTGTGCGCTCGCTGTTGGTAGTGTTGGCGGAGGTTGCGAATGAGTTGCCGTTTTGCGAAATCCACAGCGCATCGCACGTCACTTCTACGGAGGCGGGAATATCGTCAATGGTGAACGACGAGGCTGCGGCGTCCACAGTGATGGTCTGGCTCATTGTGCTACGCTGGGTGGCGGTGATAGTTGCCTTTTCGCTGCCGGCAAGCAGGGTGATTTCGCCCGTGCGGTCGGATGCAGCGGTGCAAATATCGGCAGTGATGTCGTAAATGTACGAAGTGCCGTCGTTGTCTTTGAGGACTGCTTGAAGCCATTGGGCGTTGGTAAGCACGGTGATTGCGGATGGCGACGTCACCGTTACGGTCTGCGTGCCGCCGCCTTTTGGGAAGGTGAGAGTCGATGAGTCCACCTTCAACGATATGGAGGCTGATTGTCCGGTGGTGTCGGCGGCGGGGATGTCGTTGTCATTGTCGTCGCCGCAATTAGTAAATGTGCTGGAGGCCAACGCGAATATCAACACCGGCACGAGCAATTGTGTGAATCTATTTCTCATAATAATTGTCGTTTAAATGATTAGGCTTTCGTCCTGCAAATATATAATAATTTCTAATAATCAAAATCCCCGGCGGTTTGGCAATAACTGCCAAACACGGGGATTTAACATTATGAAAAGAAGAATGAAATGTCGATTGACTACTTAGCGAAGTGGATTGCAGCGGTCTCGGTCTTGTCATCTTTGGTAGCACCTATCCACAGACCACCCTTAACAAAATCATCGTTGGCGCCCTCGCCATCTTCCGAGCCTTCCGGCACAACTACGTAGAACTCAGTGCCGCTGAGCGTTACTGACGCGCAGGAGATGGTAACTTCTGTGCTAAACTTGATGTAGCCACCTTCGTAGGTGTAAGTGCCGCTGTATTCCTTGGCGGTGAACGCGCCGTCGGCAAATGCATTCAAAGCGTCCTTGATGGCAAATGTGCCGTCAGCATTCAAGACAACTGTGGTCTGTGCTGCATTAGCGATAGTAGCGTCAAGTTTAGCGGTGGCCTCGTCGGTGGAAGGATCGCCGAATGCCCACCAATCCTTAACTGTGGTGCAAGCCGAGGTCAAATCAGTCCAAGCGTTGAATGTCTTGTTGTCTGCCCAGTTGATCCAACCGAAGGGCGAACCTGTGGAAGCGATGTTCCAAGTGCCCTGAATGTCGGCTGCGGGTACTGTGGCTGCAAGTACGTTTTCAACAGTGTAGGACGGGATTTCGTAGGTGTAGGCGTTTGCTGCGTCGAGTTCGTCACATACGTAGGTGTAGAACAACAAGCAATTGTCGCCCTCTGTGTCGGTGGAAGTCTTGCCGCCATCCACAGAGCGTCCCATTACAGCGTGGAGGACATTGCCAGTACCGTCGGTCATAAGCTTGATATGAGGTAAGAGATGTCACCGGTCTGCACACCGTCCACGATATAGAGGGGGTCGCTGCCGTTGAGCGAGCCTACGCCACGGACGGAGACTTTCATCTTTTCGCCCGGCTGACCCGATGTGGCGGCGATGTTGACGCCCGCTGTCTGTCCCTGCAAGGCTTGGAGCGCGTTGGTGGTGTTCATCTTGGCAAGGTCATCGCCCGACACCTGCGCGTTGGCACCGGTAACGAGTTTCTTTTTCTGTACGCCGTAGCCAATGACGACCACTTCTTCAAGCTCCTCGTTGTCCTCTCTAAGGGTGAAGTTTTTTGTGATTGTTGCGCCATCGGACATAGACACAACAAGCTCCATATTCTGGTAGCCGATGAACGAGGCGGTAATTGTTTGGTTGCCGGCAGGAACGCCGGGGATGGTGTAATTGCCATCCATATCTGTGATGGTGCCGATAGTAGTGCCCTTGACGAAAACATTGGCTCCGGGCAATCCCTCGCCTGTCTCGTCAGACACTTTGCCCTTCACAGTGCCTTGCGCCGATAAGTCTGTCGCAAAGGCAGCCATCATTGCCATTAGCACTACGAATACACGTAGCATACCCCACGGCAAACGATGGGTTTGTGCGGTCTTATTTCTCATATTCTAACAATTGTATATAAAATTAACAAACAGTATGTATTTAATTCTCAATATGATATATATTTTCGTAAACAGTAATTGGTATTATTTAGTAGTAGTTTTCTTTTCTAATAATATCCTCAATAATTGTAGCAAATGTCTAAATTGCAGCTAATATTTAATGGCAAAATAAGTTAATATTAATTTAATATGCAAATTTTTTAACATAAATTTTCAGTGTTTTTTGAAACATTTTTCTATATTACTGATTATCAGAATGTTATTTTGGCTGCAAAATCAGGTGGATTTTGTTTTCCTCATTATTATAATAGCAAACTGAATTTGACTCGCTCTCGATGTCGAGGATTAGGAGGCCGTCGTTGCGGAGAAATTCGTACTTATTGACCTCGTAATGCGAGCCGTTGCTCATTGTCCTTGTATAAACATTGCCAATGAACCAGCCGCCGCCAGCCTCGCCCTTCGGGATGGTGTGTATCTTGACTTCGCTGGCAAAATCCACTGAACTTGCGCTATTGTTGTCGAAGAAAATGAGCAACTTGCAAGTCCTGTCGGCAGTGCTGCGGATGACGCAAGCCATATCGGTAGTACCATTACCATCAAAATCGCCCGTGGCTATGCCATTGTATCCCAGCGAATTGCCAAGTTCGTCGGAAATCTCCCACTGCGGCACGGAGTTTTTGAAATACTTGTTGCTCACAAAATATTTCCACAGCGTGTGGCGGTACTGGTTGGGCGTGAGTTCGATCGCCTCCTTGTTGGTGAAGATGGAATTGAACTGCTGGTAAATCTTAGAGGACGCGATGTTGTTTTTGGGCACATAGCCCTTGATGCCCCTCATCGAAACGGCCTCTATCCAGACATTGCCGTCCTTGTCGATGGATTCGGGGCGGTCGGACGCCGTGCGGATGGTCTCACCGTAATTGAGATTGTCCACGAGCCGCGCACCGAGGCTGTCGGCGGCGTAGAGGTGAGTATTGTGGGCGATGACGTGCATCTGGTCGCTGCGCTTGAAGGTGAACAGCGATATTGCAACGGCTATCACGAATGTAGCCACAATGAGCATCATCAGCGCGTTTTTGGCGAAGGAGGCGTGGCGTTCCTTGTCGGACTGCACGTCGCCAATCTCAAAAATCTGGGTGTCGTTGTTTTGGTTTTTGCTCTCTTCCTTGGGCATAATGGCAAGGATGTCTCGGCGGAAGGCGTTGCAATCCTGATAACGGTCGAGCGGACGCTTGGCTGTCGCCTTGTACAAAATCTCCTCCATCTGCGGCGACACTCCGGCGTATATCGACGAAGGCGGCGGCAGCGGGTCGTTGATTATCTTGTTGTATATCTCGTATTCGCTTAGCTTGTTGCTGTACGGATGCTGTCCCGTCAACATCTGGAAAAACGTGATGCCGAGCGAATAGATGTCGGTGCGGCGGTCGAGGGGCTGACCTTTCACCTGTTGCGGACTCATATACAACGCCGTGCCAACCTTGGTGCCGGGCTTGGTGATGTGGGGCGACGGCACATCGAGCATCTGCGCAATGCCAAAATCAAGTATCTTGACCTCGTTGTCGGGCGTGATTACAAAGTTG
>JAFXMJ010000473.1 GCA_017530465.1 Bacteroidales bacterium | reverse complement strand
AATCAATATAACGCAGAACAGTGGAAAACGATGGAGAATGAAGGTGCTGTTTTCCTTCCTTCCTGTGGCTGGCGTAATCCTAAGGAAAATGTGGTTTCCCAAATTAGCGGAGAGAATATCGTAGGATACTATTGGTCGAAGACACCGGATGGTGAGAGTAGTGAAAAGGCAAACGATGTGACTATCGCAAGTAGCTCGTGGTATATTCCTCAGCCCCATGTGAAAATGGACGGTTTTTCGGTTCGCCTTGTTCATGGTTTGTAGAATACGTTGTGTTCTGTTATGACAGAGCGTGAAATTAAAAAAATCCTACCGAGAAAACAATTTTTTTCGGTAGGATTTTTTTTACATGTGCTCCTTGAAATATTCCATGTGTTGCAGTCCGTTGGGCACGTATTTTGGGTCGTAGGTGAAATACTTGCCGCTTTTGGGTACGGGACGGCCGGTGTTGTGGATGTGGAATGCGTCGGCGTATTTGCCTTTGCGCACGTAGTCGCCGTATGTGGCGTCTATCCATTTCACTCCGAAATATAGAGAATTGTTGCCGCGTAAATCCCTGATTTTAATGCCGAGGTGGAGGCATTTGTACCCCATCAATTGAAATGGCCCCCACGACGATGCGAGGTTGCGCAGAGCCTCGTCGGTGGCGTCGGCGAGGTCTCGGTATGTGATGGATTCCAATGACGCACGCCGTTGCTCCTTCACTTCGAGAAGCTTGTTATAGACCCCTTGTTCAAATCTTGGCGGCACGTCCTTGCGCCCCGAACATTCGAGCATTATCACGGCCATAAGGTATTCTGGGGGCAGGTTGAATTGGTGCGCCAGAATCTTGATGTCGTGTCCGTAATTGCCAATTGCGGCGTCGTAGCCCATGTCTTGTGGCTGCGGGGGCGTGTGGCTGCAGTATTTTAAAAACAAAAAGAGTGCTGTGAGCCCTACTACCACAATGATGAACAATGGCAGCTTGTCTGTCTTATCGGCTTCTTTCTTGCGAGCGGGCTTTTGCTTTTTCTTTTTAAAATTGTTCATAAGGGAATATTTTACACGTTTTAAATACGCGATTTTTTTCTGTACATATTTCCAAACGTTTTTTAACATCGCCGTAAGTATTTTGTGAAATATAGTACAAATTTAGTGTATTATTTTCAATTGACAAAATAAAAGGCGGGGCATTTTTGTGTTGCCTCCGCCTTTTGTATTGAATTTTTTGAATTGCTTCGTTTAGTCGTGCGAGTGTGTTATTTCAAGTTTGCAAGAGCCTTGTTGATGCGCTTGAAAGCCTCTTCGATGCGGTCGAGACCTACGACGTAAGACATCCTGATGCACTCGTCAACGCCGAATGCGCCGCCCGCTACGCAAGCCACGTGAGCTTCGTTGAGCAGGTAGTCGCAGAAGTCGAAGGAGTTGGCGAGTTTCTTACCGTTGAAGCTCTTGCCGATGTACGCGCTGAAATCGGGGAAGCAGTAGAATGTTGCCGGCGGCACGTTGAATTTGACGCCTGGAATAGCCTTGAGGCTCTTGACCATGAGGTCGCGGCGTTTGATGAGCACTTCGTTGTTTTTGGCAATGATGGTCTGGTCGCCGGTGAGAGCTTCGAGAGCCGCCCTCTGGGCGATGGAGCATGTGCCAGATGTGGTCTGGCTCTGGAGTTTGCGTACAGCCTTTGCCACTTCTACGGGTGCGCCCATGTAGCCGATGCGCCATCCTGTCATTGCGTATGCCTTGGATACGCCGTTGAGCACGATGGTCTGGTCTTTTACGTTGTCAAATGACGCGATAGAGCAGTGCTCGCCGTCGTAGGTGAGGTGTTCGTAGATTTCGTCAGAGATAATGGCAATCTCGGGGTATTTTGCCAATACATCAGCAAGTGCCTTGAGTTCCTCCTTGGTGTATATTGAACCCGAAGGGTTGGAGGGCGCATTGAGGATGAAACCGTGCGTCTTGGGAGTGATGGCCTTCTCGAGCTGCTCCGGCGAGATTTTGTAGTAGTTGTCGGGGTTGCCGTTGATGATAACGGGCGTAGCGTTGCAGAGGCGTGCGAGGTCGAGGTACGACACCCAGTAGGGGGTGGGGATTATCACTTCGTCGCCTTCCTGGAAGAGTACCTGCATAGTGTTGGCGAGGCATTGTTTTGCGCCGGTGGATACTACAATCTGGTTTTCGGTGAAGTCGAGTCCGTTTTCGTCCTTGAATTTCTTCTGTACGGCCTTGATTAAGTCCTTGTAACCCGGCACCGGGCTGTAGAAGGAGTAGTTGTCGTCAATGGCCTTCTTTGCCGCTGCCTTGACGTTGTCGGGCGTGAAGAAGTCGGGCTGACCTACAGTCAGGTCAACAACGTCAACGCCGGTCTCTTTCAGTTCGCGGCTCTTCTGGCTCATGGCGAGGGTCTGCGATTCAGACACTCTGCCAATTCGTGCTGATAATCTCATTTTGTGTGTTTGTATTTATATATTGTTTTTAATTATTTCCACTTAAATTCTTCCTCTTTAATCTTCAATCTTCAATCCTCCCTCTTTCCTCTTTCCTCATTCCTTTTTTACTGCGGATCGACGTTGATATTTACTATCAAACCGCCTTTGCTGACACCTGCACGCAGGTTGCCAATCGCCGCTAATATACTATTTTTTGCTTGGATTCCGTAATGATTTCGGCTAATTTTTAGTAAAATTTCTTTTATGTAAAGGTTTTGTATTCGAGGCAGCAATGGGTATTCGGGTCCCAGCACTCCGTCGCCAAACATTTTTCTCAGCGACGATGCCAATGTGGCGGCGCAGTCGTCGAGGAAGTGGCTCTCCTTGTGTTTGAGCTGTATGCGTATCAGCCTTGTGAACGGCGGGTATGCGTACATGCTGCGCTCCGCCACCACGCGGTTGTAAAAGTGCCTGTAATCGCCGTTCAGTACGTCTTCGATGACGGGTGTGCGCGGCTGCGCGGTCTGTATCACCACCTTGCCGCGTTTGGTCGAGCGTCCTGCACGTCCGCCCACCTGCATGAGCATCTGGTAGGCGCGTTCTTCGGCTCTAAAATCGGGGAAATTGAGCATTGTGTCAGTGCCGAGTACGCCGGCGAGGTGCAGGTTTTTAAAGTCAAATCCCTTGGATATCATTTGCGTGCCGGCGATGATGTCGGTGTGACCGTTTTCAAATTCATATATTATCTGCTCGTATCGCTGCCTTGACGTGGTGACGTCGGCGTCGAGCCTTGCAATGCGTGCGTCCGGGAAGAAAATTTTGATTTCGTCCTCTATTTTTTCGGTGCCGTATCCCTTGGTTGTGAGTGTGGAGCCGCCGCACGCCTTGCAGTTGTGAGGCATATCCATTACAAATCCGCAATGATGGCAGACGAGCCTGTTGTCGCGTTTGTGGTACGTGAGGCTCACGTCGCAATTTTCGCAGGATGGCACCCAGCCGCACGATTGGCACTCCACGTATGGCGAAAATCCGCGTCTGTTGCGGAATATCATCGCTTGTTGCCCCTGCTTGATGGTGCGGTCTATCTCCCCGATGAGGAATGAGGAGAATATCGACTTCATATTGCTGCTGCGGGCGGCTTCGAGGGTGTCAATGACGTTGATTTCCGGCACTCCGGCGTTGGAGTACCGTTGGAGCAGCTCCACAAGTCCAAATTTGCCGTTCATCGCGTTGTAATACGATTCTATGGACGGTGTGGCGGAGCCGAGCAACGTCTTCGCCTGGTGCATCGAGGCGAGCATTATGGCGCAGTCTCTTGCGTGGTAGCGTGGCGCGGGGTCTTGCTGCTTGAATGAGGCGTCGTGCTCCTCGTCAATGATAATGAGCCCGAGGTTGCTCAGTGGCAGGAATATCGCTGACCTTACGCCAACTATCAGCTTGTAGCCGTTGGATTCGGGCGAGCAGAGCCGGTGCCACATTTCGGCACGTTCGGGGTCGGATATTTTGCTGTGGTAGATGGCGGCGTCGTCGCCAAACACTTTTTGCAGGCGTCGGATTATCTGCGACGAGAGGATGATTTCGGGCAGCAGATACAGCACCTGTTTGCCCTGGTTGATGCACTCTTCGATGAGTTTTATGTAGATTTCGGTCTTGCCGCTGCCTGTGACACCGCGCAGCAGCACCGTATTTTTATGTTCAAATTGGAGTTTTATGTCTTTGTATGCCGTTGCCTGTGCGTCGGTGAGGTCGTGGCTGAGCTGTATCTCGCCGTCGTATGCGGCTATGCGGCTTACTTCGCGCTGTGTCTCGTTAAGGAGTGATTTGGATATGATCGCGGTGAGCGCAGATGGCGATATGTGAGGGTTTTGGAGCAGCGTCTTGCGTTCTATAGCGGTTTTAGAGGTCAATGCTCCGTCTGTGGCTGTCGCTTGCAACATTTTGACGAATGTCATCAATGTCTCAAACTGTTTGGGCGATTTTTGCGCCAGGACGTCGAGTGTTTTGTGGAGTTCGTCTTCGGTGGCGATGGATTCCGCGAGGGAGACGAATTTTGCAATTTTGGGCTTGTATTTTTCTTCTATCACCTTGTCGGCTACGAGGTAGCCCATCCCGATAAGGTTTTTGATGATAGCGATGTTGTTTTTTAGCCCGGTGTATTTGGAGGCTTGGGAGAGTTCGAGTTCCTTCACCTTGTCGTTGAAAGAGGCGAGGAGCAGTGCTTCTTTGGGTTTGAGTTCTGCGAGGTCAATTGGTTTCGTGGTGCGGTAGAGTACGGTGGAGCTTTCGAGTTTGAGTGATGCCGGCAGTGCCGCCCTGCACACTTCGCCTAATGAGCACATATAATAAGACGCAATCCAATCCCAAAACTGGAGTTGGATTGCATTTACTACGGGCACTGTGTCGAGCACCTCGATAATTTCCTTGACTTCGCAGTCCTGCGGGCAGACGTCGGTGATGCGCCGTACTACGGCGGAGTAAATTTTAGACTTTCCGAACGAAACGACGACCCTTGCGCCTACTACGCATTTAGACAAAAATATACCGGGGATTTCGTAAGTGAAGAGCATCGGCAACTGAAGAGTTACTGGCACTATTACTTCGGCAAATCTCCGGTACATTTATTTAATAGAGCAATGAATTCTATTTTACGAATACAAGTGCGGATAGCTGTTACTTCTGAGTCTCAGGCCAGCCGCTTGCCTTGTTGTAGTCACGCTTGTAATCGGGGTTCTTGAGGTGAGAAGGAACGTTGCGGATGCCACGGATGAGCATCGTGGTTTCGCCCTGCTCGATCATCTTGAACTCAAGACGACGGTTGTACCTTGCGCACTCGTCGCTATACTGACCGTTGAGGATGTTGATGGCAACAGGGTTTTCCTCACCGAAGGACTTAACAACAATCTGAGAAGATTTTACGCCCTTGTTCAAGAGGTACTGCTTGCCCTGGTTAGCACGGCGGAGACCAAGCTTTGCGTTGACTGCAGAAGCGGAGCTCTTGGAGTCGGCGTAACCCTTGACCATAACCTTTGCCTTGGGGAATTGCTTGAGGTAGTCAGCAAGTTCGTCGAGCTTGCTGTTGCTCCTGAGGGCGTCAGCCTTGCCGTACTCGAAGAGGACATCCTCGATTTCGATGTAGCGGTCGTAGAGTGTGCCGTCGCCTTCGTCATCGTAACGCTTCTTGTCGATGCCGTCGGGAGTGAGGCCATTGTCAGCAACAATTTCGTTGCAGTCGTTCTGAGGATCGAGCTGGATGGTCTGGTACTCCTTGGTAGCGGGAGCGTTGGTAGCGATGTCGAATATCTCGGTATAAACCACGCTGGAGTTAGCAGTTACGGTCATAGTGTAGTTGTGACCGCGGTTGGTGGTGAAGGAGTAGTCACCGCTTGCAGAGGGAGAGATTACCTGCTCTTTGCCAGTGGAGTTGTCCCTTACCTTGATGTCGGTCTTAGGCATTTCGCCTTTGCAGTTCTTAACCTTGCCGTTCACTACGGTTT
>JAFXMJ010000472.1 GCA_017530465.1 Bacteroidales bacterium | reverse complement strand
TCTTGCCCCAGAAGGTGTTGGTGTGTAGTTTGTGGAAACCGGCGAAAACGAGTGTCGATTCCACTTTCTTTTCCCAGTCGCGCTCGCGCTCCACGCATACTATCACGGAGCCGATGTTGTTGTTGGAACCTGCAAATTTGCCGTCGTCGGATGTGAGTTTGAGGTATTTGGTGGATTCGTCATACTTCCATGTGCCGTTGAACGGGCCTGACATTGTGCCGTCCTCGTTGAGTACGAGGTAGTCTTCGTCCGCTACCTGCTGCACGGCGGGCTTGTAGCCCATGTTGATGAGCTCGTAGTTGCCGGCGATGACGGATGTTTTGATGGGTGTCGGCTCTACGTAGGCAAATCGTTCGGGTAGTGCGATTGGCCAGAGGTCGGTGAGGTCGTCGGCGGTGGCGGGACACCATACAATCTTTCTTACGTGTCCGAGCATTATTGCGTTGGGTGCCCATGAGTCATAGTCGGTGGGGAAGCGTCCCTGCGACATGTAGAACCAGTTGCCTGACAGGTCGCCTTGTCCTTCGAATACGCAGCAGTGTGAGATGCCCACCCAGCCTGGTCCGTCTTTGAATTTGTAGGGGTGCGTTACGATTGGATATACTTTTTGAGCCTCTGCTCCGTCGGTGTAGTTGGCTCCGCGAGAGGTAAGGTACGGGCCTTCGATGTTTTCGGCGCGCACAACCCTCGTGTTGTAGGGTACGTCGAGACCGTCCCATGCCATGAATAGGTAGAATTTGCCGTCTTTTTCAATGATTTCGGGTGCTTCGGCGGCTTGCCAGCGCGATATGCCTCGGGTGGCGATGCGCTTGCCAAAACGTTTTTGGAGGTCGTCGGCGTTGTCGGCCCATGGGTCGCCTACGGGATTGACGGGCTTGCCTGTCGTGGGGTCTATTTTCAGGGCAGAAAAACCGCTGTGCCATGAGCCGTGGATGAGCCAGTGTTCGCCGCTTGATGTCTCGATGTATGTGGGGTCGATGGCGTTGTAGAAGCAGTAGGCGTTCCAGTCGCTGGTACTCGAACGCGCCCAGCCGTCGATGCCCTTGTCGGAGGATGAGCAGGTGACGAAGCCTTTGTCGTACCAGACGTCGTTTTCGGGGTCGTCGCTCTCGCACATTCCGATGAATGCCCAGATGTTCCACGAGCCGTCGAATGTCTTGCCGCCGGTCTTGATGCAGTTGTCGCACACGATGCTGTAATACATGCGGAGTTTTCCGTTGACAACCCTTACCACGGGCGCCCAGTAGCCGAGTTGGTCTTTGATGTCGTTGTATGTCAAAGTGCCTTCGAGTCCCATCTTTGCGCGGAAACTATTGATGGAGTCGAGCATCCACGATGGTGCTTCGTTGAACGGGCCGCCCACATATCCCCAGTTGACGAGATCCTTGGAGCGTTTGCCTTGGAAGTGTTTGCCTATGGTGGCGCTTGCGTGCGCGTTGCCGAATGATGCGTCGGTGCTGTACATGTAATAGTATCCGTTGTAATATGCCACGGACGGGTCGTGTACGTTGGCAAGGTTCCATGTGAGGTGGTTTTCCCAGCCGGCCTGGTTGCGGTAGTCGTCTTTCTTGGAAAGTCCGTCGGTGCCGATGGGACCGGCAGGGACGGTGGCGGCGAGGGTTGGCTTTAAGGTTTCGCCTGTTTCGGGGTCGTTGACGGGGTCGGTGGTCTGTCCGGTGTTGCCGCCATTGTCGGGCATCCAGCCGGTGCCGTTGTCTTCATCGTCGCCGCAGGATGCCAATGCGCCGGAGAACAAGAGCGCGGCGAGCGATGCGGTGAGTAGTCTGTTTGTTTTCATTGCTTTCAGATATTAAGAGGTTAGTGAAATCTTGTTTGTTTTGATGATGCTAAGGTAGGAGTTTTTTTTTGTAGTAGGGATGGATAAATGTGTTTTTGAGGTGGACAAAAATTAATAAATGAGTGATTTAGTTGTATAACTGGTGTAAAAAAACTCTCAATGGTGGACAAAACGCATTGTTCAGTATTGTTGGAGGAATGCAGTGGAATGAAAATCGGCTATTTCTTCGGCGAGAGTATTCATATTGTGAAATTTGGAGTATTTTGCAGTAGCCACCACTCCATTTACAGCGTCCATCTCACCAAGGTTTTGTGGAATTATTATCAGAAGTTTGCCGTTGGCGCAGATGTCAAAACGACGTTTTTCAGGTTTGTGGTAATCACCCAATGGCTTGTCTTGAATGTGTATCAATGGATAGCCGTTTTCAAAACAGTCGTCGCGGATTATCTGTTCGCCCTTTGATATCGCAGGTGTAACGATTACAGAACCGTCGGCGGCAGCCTCTATAATCTCTTTGCGGTATTTTTGAAAATAATCGGTAGTTTCGAAAGGTTGCCCAGTCAGTGGATCCTTACGGTGGCATTTGACGGCTATTTTGTGGATGGCTTTCAGAAGGAATAGGTTGCCAAATGCAGAGTAACACCGACCTGATATTTTTATGGTATTGATGCGCTGAAAGAGTGTCGGATTGAGTTTTTTAAGGATAGCGCGACGTGGATTGTCTTTCACGTAGTTGATGATATTCTGCAACTGTCCCCGTTTGAACAGTATTGTGTCGTCGAAGTCGGCATCAAATAACGGTCGATTGAGGCGTGGTAGCGTTGCGTAGAAATCAAGACGGCGATTGATGGATATATGGCTGGCTTGTATATCGGATGGCAACTTCTCTATGCCATTAATTATTCGCCAATCTCGTGTACATCCACTTTTGAATCCCTGTATAACTTTGCCTAATTTGACATCCATTTTTTCTTCTATGAATATTACACCGTGGAAATGGTCGGGCATTGCGCAACAGCATAGAATCTTTATCTTGCGGTTGTATTTGGCTTGATATTTTGGTATCATATTCCAGTTTTTCTCCACCATTGTCCCAGTTTCTGTGAGAATCACACCTGGATTTTGGGCGTCCATATTGAGTTCTCCTAATATGTGGTCGCGGTTTTGTACTACGAGGGTTATCATATAGATGCCACGCTCGGTGTAGTCGTGCCACTTTGGATGAAGACGGTAAGGGGTGTTGTTTTGCTTTGCCATTGTTGTATTTTTTAGAGTTGTGCATCGCTGATAATTTTGTCAGCGGCAACGCAACGTGCCACTGCAAATATAAAAAAAATATCCGATACTACCGCCAAATCTCGATTTTTTTTGACGATTTGGCGTAAGTATTGAAAATAAAAATCCCCCGCTGTCTTTTTTCAATTGGCAGCGGGGGAAGGTTTGTGAGAGGGAATTAATCTTTATTATTAAAATTTGATGTATGAACCGTCAACAGTAAGGGCAAATTCAAAATCTGCCGGATTGCTTACTTTGATGTTGTGATACCATTGGGTGTATGTGTTTCCGTCTGTACCTTTCATCTCGCAGTGTACATCGGCAGTCTTGCCGTTGTTGGCGATTGTAATTGTTA
>JAFXMJ010000471.1 GCA_017530465.1 Bacteroidales bacterium | reverse complement strand
TTTTTGCCGTCGGGGACGTCGGAGATTGCGCAAGAGATTGCGCGTGAGGACGATATATTGATGACAGTGTATTTTTGCGGACTGTTGCTCGCGCTGTTTGGATGCGCGGTGATATATTATTTTTACAAAAAAAACATCCGCGAATACGGCACTATTATCAACAAACTCAACCAAGAACTTTTGCAACAAAAATTGCAGTCAGAGAGTTCGGCGACGATATTGAATTCGGTGCTGTTTCCGTGCTGCCTTGTGTCGGAAAAAGGCAAGGTGGGATGGTGCAACGACGCTTTTGTGAAGTTTTACGGCGGAGATTTGAAGGAGTTTGACTTACTTTCGGGAGTAGCTGAAAATGAGGATGTTGCAAAAATCCGCGATGCCAAATTTGCCGTCAATTTTTATGTAAAAACCAAAAATGCGGCGGGCAAGACCATCGGTTTCCAACGGACTCTGATTCCGCTCAACAAGGAGGCTGACGGCTCCAAAAATTACGCTATTGTAGAGAACATTTAACCATCAGAAAAATGATATATTCAGTAATTGGCACGGGCGCGGTGGGCGGCTATTATGGCGGACGGCTCGCTAACGCCGGCAAGGAGGTGCATTTCCTATTTCATTCTGACTATCAATATGTTTGCGAACACGGATTGCAGGTAAATTCGTGCAACGGTGATTTCCATATCGCTAATGTCAACGCCTACAACGACACCGTCCGGATGCCCAAATCCGACGTGGTGCTTGTCGCGTTGAAATCCGTAAACGAAGCCCTATTGTACAAGTTGCTCCCTCCCCTACTCCACCCCGACACGCTCGTGTTGCTCATCCAAAACGGCATCGGTCTCGAACAGGATTTGGTGCAGGCTCTGCCGGGCGTTGCGGCTGCGGCGGGATTGGCGTTTATATGTTCGTCGAAGACCAAACCCGGCGTTGTGGATCATCAATGCTATGGCAGCATCAATATTGGCAATTATAACTGCAAAAACCCTCAGATAATCAGCCAATTGATTGACGATTTGCAACAATCGGGCGTTGACGCTCACGAGGTGGAATATCACGAGGCACGGTGGCGGAAGGCTGTTTGGAATATGCCTTTCAACGGTATGTCGGTGGTCAAAAAAGCCAACACACAGGAACTCCTCGCTCTATACGGCTCGCTGATTTACGACCAAATGCGCGAGGTGATTGACGCCGCCAACGCTTTGGGTGTCAAGAATTTGGATTACACCTTCGCCGACAAAATGATGGAAATGACAAGGGCGATGGTGCCGTATCTGCCGAGTATGCGGCTCGACTACGACCACCATCGCCCGATGGAAATTTATTACCTCTACACGCGGCCTATCGAGGAGGCGCGGAAGGTGGGGTTTGAGATGCGGCTGTGCGCCGAGGTGGAGGCACGGCTGCGGGAATTGGGGGGATGATATTTGGGCACAATTGTGCGAATTTTTGCGGGATTTTGCGGAGCGTACACAAGGTACGCCCCTACTCTCCTTTCACGTTGGATGCGCCGGATGTCTGAATGTCAAGGACTTTTGGGTGGCCTAAATACTTGATTGTGCTTGCGCCCGATGCGTATGCTTTGAGTTCTTGGTCGGCTGATGCCTTGATGGTGCTTGCGCCCGAAGCGTCGGTTTGGGCGACAATGCAATTGAGGTCGTAGGCGTTGATGTTTGACGCGCCGGAAGCCTTGTATGTAACGTTGGTTGCCGAGCCGGAGATGTTGAGGGTGGATGCGCCGCTCACCTCCGCGTTGATTCTACCGTTGATGTCAACGTTTGCAAACTGAATCACGCTCGCGCCCGAAACGATGATGTTCAGTTCGTAACCGGCGACTGCGTCGGGGATTTTCACGTTGGCGCAACCCGTTGCAGTTACCGCTTTGAGGCTTTCTACATATACATCGATGTTGATGTTGAGGTTGTTGTCGCTTTTGTTCTTGAACCATTTCTTGTTAGGATTCTCGTATTCGATTACAAGACAGCCGTTTGCAACGTAGGTCTTGATGTTGTCGATGTCCTTGCTGTTTGCGCTTACGGTGAGTTCGCAGGGCTTGCCAACGATGATGTTGACGTTGCCGACGATGTGCACCGACACGCCCGTGAAGTCGCCGACATTGCGCTGTTGGGTTACGATGCTGTCATTGTCTCGGTAGGTGGAGACGTTGTCTGAATAGTTTCTTTCGGCGTTGCAGTTTGCCGAAAAGAGTGCCGTCATTATCATAACGACAATTGCAAAAAATCTTGCTGTTTTCATTGTGTGTGTAATTTAGTTGTTTAACAAATCTTTTCCCGTATGACGGATGGCGCGGGGAAAAGTTACAGAGGTCAGCAAAATTTTTTTGAAATTTATTCCGCAATTTCATCCGGATTGCAATATTTGCCGTCGATTTTTTGGGGTTCAAAATGAATGGCGATGTGTGTTTCGTTGCCAAATTCGTTTTTTAGGGAATCCTCGATGTTGGAGACGTGGCAATGCGCGTGATAGAGCGAAATGTTGCCGGGCATACGAAGGTGCATTTCGATGGCAATGCGACTGCCGATGCGACGAGTTTTAAGCCCGTGAATGTCAGTTACTTCCGGTTCTGATTCGGCGATTTGTACGATGCGATCCTCCACGTCGGGCGGAAGGCTTTTTTCCAATAGTTCGCCCACAGCCTGAGTTATCAGGTCGTAAGCGGTTTTTATGATGAAAACGCTCACCAAAACCGCCGCCACGGGGTCCAAGACTGCCCATTTTTCGCCGCCAAAATACGCCGCACCCACGCCCGCCGCCGTTGCCACCGACGAAAAAGCATCAGTCCTGTGGTGCCAAGCGTTTGCCACAACAGCCTGCGAATCAACTTCTTTGCCAACTTTTACGGTGAATCTGTACGCCCATTCTTTGAGCGCGATGCTCAGCAATGCAACCACCAACGCCACCACACCGGGCACGGGCAGCACCTCGCCCCTGAACGCGCTGTAAATGCTTTTTGCGCCGTTGTACATTATCATCGCGCCCACAAAAAACAGCAATATCCCGATGAAAGCCGTCGCCAATGTTTCGTATTTGCCGTGGCCGTAGTCGTGGTCTTCGTCCTGCGGTTTTGCGCTGAGTTTCACGAATATAACTACCACAAAATCAGTCAGAAAGTCAGACAGCGAATGCACCGCGTCTGCAATCATCGCCGCCGACCCGCTCACGATGCCCGCCACAAATTTGGACACCAGCAAAACCACATTCACCGCACTGCCTTTGAGCGTAACACGGTATATTTTTTTTTCGCGAGTTATGTCTTTTTCATCCATTTTTTTGTTTTATTATAAAATAAGACAAATTCGTTTTATTCGTTTAATTCGCTGTTAAATGAAATTGCCATGCACAAAAGTAGATATTTTTATAATAAGCGGCGCAACATTAACAGAAAAAAAAGCAAAAAAAATTCGTCAATATCAGAAATTTTACATATTATTGCAGTCTGATATTGCAATTAAGGCGCAAAAATTGCAGTCAGCATTACAAAAAAACGGCAAACAAGATGGCTGAATCTAAATTGCAACAGACCAAACGGACTATTCTGTGGAGGATAATTGCTACGG
>JAFXMJ010000470.1 GCA_017530465.1 Bacteroidales bacterium | reverse complement strand
TCCTCAATCTCGGCGTCGGAGGTAGAAAGTTTGATGGTGCCGAGTTGCTTGACACCGTCGTCCACAACGATGTCCCTCATTTCCAATTGGTCGTAACCAATGAAAGAAGCCTTCAAGATGTAAGTGCCGTTTTTGACGCCATCGATGGTAAACTTGCCCTGCCCATCTGTGATGGTACCGGTAACGAGCGAGTTGTTAGCCTGATTGTAGAGAGCCACAGTGGCATATTCCACTGGCTGATTGGTGCGAGAGTCCACTATTTTGCCCGTTACAGAACCCGCCAAAACGTTGGCGAAAGTGTTTACAAATGTAAGGAGCATAAGTATCGTCAGCGATAAAAATTTTCCCATTTTGTCTTGCTGTGTTGTAATAAACCTGTTTGTTATGTGTTTGTTGTTTTTGATACACGCAACACAAAAAGGTTTAATTACATTCCAAACAAAATGTCCTTATACATATAAAAAAAGTACCCAATCACGGCAAAGACCGCAATGAAGATGAGCATTTTTACCAAAATGGGCATACGCTTGTTTTTCATTGATTTATTGATTTATTGATTTATTGATTTGTTGATTGGTTGATTTGGCGAAAAGTATGAGCCGGCGTCTGTGTAGTCGATTTTGTCGAGGAACGCCTTGCCCTCGGTCATAATCCTTTCGTAAAGTTGTGCGCCTTCGAGTTTGTAGGATTCGTTTTGGAGGTCGAGGTCGTCGAAGAGTGGCTGCGAAAGTTGCATAAAATTGTCCATCTCGGCTATCTTGACGTGGAGGTCGTTGGTGAGCGACTCTATCGCGCTGTCGTACATTTCGTTTTGCTGATAATTGCCGTTCATAATGTTTTTGGCATTGACCATCGCCGAATATCCGCTCGAAATCGCCGCAAACTCCTGTTTCTTCATTCGGATTTCGTTTTTGGTATCGCTGAGTTTGAAGGACGAGTACGAGTGCATCTTGATGAGGACGTTGTTGAGGTCGTCCATACGTCCCACCATAAGGGCGTATTTTTCGTTGAGTTTGTGGAGACGTCCGATTTGGTTGTAATGCACCGCCACAACCTCGCTCCTGCCCTGCCGCTGCGCCTCGTCGATGATGCGCGTGGATTTTTCGATTTCCTTGTTGTTTTGCTTGATGGTGTCTTTCATCTTGACGATCTGACGGCGGAGTTTGGCGATGTTGTCGTTGAGTTCGTTGAAATTATTTTCGAGGGTCTTCACGTAAGATTCGAGGATTTTGATGGGGTCGAGTTCCACAAACCAGCCCGTTATCTTGCGCATCAACCATTTGAAACCATACGCCACGAGATTGCGCGCCCTCTTGTCGGTGATTACAAACAACAGCAACCCCAGCACCGCAAACAGCCCCACCGTGCCGACCACGCTGCCATTCAATGTAGCCTTGACGCTCTCAATGATGGGATTGTGCAGAATCCCAAGCGTTGCGAGTATGCCAAGTATCACCGCAAGACCTACCTTGCCTTCTTTTTTTGAGAAAAACGATTTTGCCATTTATTGTGTTACCTCCAATATTTTGTTGACGGAAACATTTAAAAACTTTGCGATTTCGTCAGGCGACATTCCCTTGGACGCCAAAGCCTTAGCCGAGGCTGCGAGCATTGCTTGAAGTTCGGAGTCTTTTGCTTGCAACTGCGAGTCTTTCGCTTGAAGTTCGGAGTCTTTTGCTTGTAACTCTTCTTTTAGTTTAGCCTCCATACGGTCACGGTACTCGAAATCTTCGTTGAGTTCGTCCTCCACATCCATCGCACGTCGAATATAATCGTCGGCACAAGCATTTTGCAGGCGGCGAACTATCAAGTTGTAGTCGTCATCATCAATTTCTTCCGACACTCTCAAAAGGTGAGCATTTTTACGCGTTTTGTCAATTTTATGTACCTGATTAAGGAAATCCAAATATTTCTCCACTTTGGTTTTTGCATTGATTTTGAGATACGGAACTTGGACGATTATCAATTTGTGAATCAACCCTTTTATAAAATCGCTCTTATCATATACACCTTTGAGTTCGTTGTGTTCCGCATCGTAAAACACAGGATTGCCATAGATGACAGGTTCCTTCTTGTCGCAACACGGATGCCCCAAGATGTAAATGGAAATGATTGGTATAGGCGACTTTTTGCCGTCCTTTTCCACAAAATTGTTCTTGTCGGCATAATGCTCCGACAAATATTTTCTGAATCTCATCACTTCACTTCTCAAAGACGCATTCTGCAATTCTATGGTTACCACCTGCTTATTGCCGTTGTCGTCTGTTACTGATGCAGAAAAGTCAATACGCAGTACATCAAGACCGTTTCTCACCCGGTAGGCATACTCGTTGTTTTTCATTTCGAGGCTGTCTATCTTCGCGCCAATCAGCGCACCGAGCAACACTTTCGCCGCCTTATTGTCCTGCATCAAATACTTGAACACAGAGTCGTATATCGCATTCGCTATTGTTACCATAATAGTAATAATTAAAGTTGCAACGGCAAAGATAAAAAATATATTTTGGGTGTGCAAATTTTTAAAATACCGCTGCACATTTTTTACTAATGGCGTTAATCCACACATATTTTTCAAAAAAATAGTGAAATTTCTGACAAATTGAAAGTTGAACTTTCAATTTG
Organism: Bacteroidales bacterium; assembly: GCA_017530465.1. Taxonomy (GTDB): domain Bacteria; phylum Bacteroidota; class Bacteroidia; order Bacteroidales; family UBA3824; genus UBA3824. Next base: position 2,708 of record JAFXMJ010000470.1, on the reverse strand, counting down.
TCAGGAAGACAGATATCATACTGATTAGCAACGACATAAAAAGCCGTTTTCCAAAATTAGACAATTTTTCTCGAAAAAAAATTTTTAAATTCAATAACTATCCCTATTTTTGTGACAAATTGAAAGTTGAACTTTCAATTTGTCACAAAAATTTGTATTATGCTGATTAACAGAGAAATAAAAAACATACTTTCGTCGGTGTTCGACTATCTGCCGGTGATAACGCTCACGGGGCCAAGACAATCGGGCAAGACGACGCTGTGCAGAAAAATTTTCGGAAACCTGCCATACGTCAACCTCGAAGACGAGAGCATCAGGTCTGAAATCGAATACGACCCAAAACGTTTCCTCGCCAAATATCCCGACGGCGTAATTATAGACGAGGCACAACGTTTCAGCAAGATATTTTCGTACCTTCAAGTGGCTGTGGACGACGACAGGATGACAGATGCAACAAAACGGCGTTATATCGTAACAGGAAGCAGCAATTTTGCGCTGATGCAGAACGTGTCGCAGTCGATGGCGGGGCGCACAGCCGTATTAACGTTGCTGCCGCTTTCCAACGAGGAAATCCTTGAACAATATTCCAACGTGGCAACATCAAGCCTTATCCTCAACGGCGGATACCCGGCAGTATGGACTTCCGGCGACACAGCACGGCAATTGTTGATTTCCAACTACTATAACACCTATATCGAGCGCGACCTGCGCCAACTAATCAACGTAAAAGACCTGCATCTTTTCAATAACTTTGTACGTCTGTGCGCGGGCAGAATCGGCACAGAGTTCAACGCATCGGCATTAGCGGGAGACGTAGGCGTGAGCGCGACAACAATAAGGTCGTGGATTAGTATTTTGGAAACTTCATACATCATCCACTTTGTGCCGCCGTATTATGCCAACATCAACAAACGGCTCACCAAGTCGCCCAAAATGTTTTTTCACGACACGGGACTTGCAACGTGGCTGATGGGCATCAATACCACCTCGCAACTTGACGTACATCCATTGCGCGGTTCGCTCTTTGAGAATATGGTGGTCAACGAGTTAATCAAACAAAAACTCAACCGTGGACAACAGCCACAATTGTATTTTTACCGCGACCAACAGCAACACGAGGTGGACATTTTGGAAGAAATGCCGGACGGAAGCCTCAATGCATACGAGGTAAAATCGGCGATGACGTACCGTCAGGATTTTTTCAAACACCTCACGTACATCCGCGACATACTCGGCGACAAGATTGTATCAACCAAGGTGATTTATGACGGCACCCAGGAAAACAATCAGGATTTTGACGGTATAATCAATTTCAGGAGTCTTCGTGCAAAATAGCAAAACAAAAATCCTTCCCGAAAATCTCGAAACAAAATCTTCGGGAAGGATATTTTCTAATGCTCTGTCTTGTATTGTGGCGACAAAACAGAATTGTGGTAAATACTACAAGCCACGCACAAGCCGAACCGAGTAACCGTAGTGGCGGTCGCTGTCGTCCGCAGGGAGCACGACGTCCGAGGAGAAGTACAAGTCGTAGGCGCGGGGCGCGCTGTTCGCCGTACTCGACCAATAGGAGCCGACGCCATCGACACCCGTACCGAAGCGGCGGCCGGCAGCGGGAAGGAACACCGCACCGGCGGCCTGCAAGGTTCCCCAAGTGGACGCATCAATCGAATTTTCCGTAAATGCAGCGTCGGATGTATTAGTTTTGTTAAGCGAGTAAGTGCTTGTACTCCAATCATCAGGCAATAGGATTACGCCAGCCTTTCCGCAAACGGTAGCCTTGGCATAGCGGATGTCGCTCGTGGTGGTACGGATGTTGAACAGATAGGCCCACTCGCCCGACGAGCCGCCTGTGAGGGTGCGCCACGGACTGTCTTCTCCGAACACCTTGCCCCAATCAGATTTCAGGGATTCGCCGGCTACATTGCCGTATTCGGATGCATTCGTCGAATTGCTGATCCCGTGTATAGCACCTTCTGTCGTCCACGCTGTATGTTCACCGACCCATCCAAAGAGGTCAACAATGCCGTTTGGTACTGACACTGAGCCGTTGCCGTCGATTGAGATGTTGGCGCCATTATTTCCGTAGTAACTATATTGGGGGAAGTGAAACATCCACTTCCAAGTTTTACCGTAGTCAGTTGTCTCCGCCATCAAGTTGCCTTTGGAGAAGAACACCTGCTTGTCGGCGGCTACGGAGAACAAGCCGGAGATGCAGCTGGCGGGGGTAGTACGGTTACGAATCCAAGTAACAGCCTTTGAGATGGTATGGTTGGAAATGCCGAGGGTGGTGCTGTTTACCGTTACCGTTGCATCGGCGGGGAATGCCAATGCACACTCTTTCGAGAGGTAGAATGTTTGTTCTGTACCGTCATTAACCTTTACCGTTATCTTCGCGCCGCTGAACGGCAGGTTAACGGCTATGAACCTTGTATGCTGAACGAGGGAGATTTGAGTCCCGTCGCCATCGTAGGTGAAGTTTTCGGCTGTCAGATAGCCGTACTTCTCGAATGCCTCCTGCAAGGATGATGCACGTTTAACCGAGGATGTAGTAGGCTCAATCGAGGACACGGGTTTGCCTTCGTTCTTGGTTGCATCTACGGTGTTGCGCAATGTGGCGGTGAGTTTTGTTGTTCCCACAACCAATTCCGCTGTACCATTAAGGGTCAATTCACCCGAAAACGTGGCATCGGACGTCTTACCCTCGT
>JAFXMJ010000469.1 GCA_017530465.1 Bacteroidales bacterium | reverse complement strand
GTTTGAGCGCAACGACCTCTCCAAATGCCCCTCCTGCGGCGCACCCGTCGATAAGATGGGCGAGGCTGGCGTCTGTGAATATTGCGGCAACAAAATCACCGACGGCAACTTCTCGTGGGTACTCTTCTCGATCACTCAGGACGAGGTTTACAGTGGTTGAGGAAAGATTTTTTGAGGAAAGAGGAGAGAGGAACGAGGAAATCAACAAATCAACAAATCAACAAATCGAAAATCAACAAATCAACCAATCAACAAATGATTAAAATTAGTGATTTTGACCAGAGTTTCAAGACGAAACTTTATGATGGGGTCAAGAATATAGAGAGCAATTCGGTGGCGGAGGCGGTGGTGATGATTAAGCACCGCTCGGGACATTATTTTGTGTATTCGTTGGCGGCGGCGGGCATTATGTTCGCGTTGTCGATGGCGTATTTTATGTTGTCGCCCATTGAGTACGACCCATATACGATGTTTGTAACGTCGATTGTATTGGCGTTGCTTGTGGGATTGGCGTTCAAGGTATTTCCGGGGCTTTATAGGATTGTGGTGCCAAGGAATATCCGCGAAAAAAATGTTGAAATCTACGCCCGCGCCCTCTTTCAAAAGGCTCAGATGTACAAGACGATAGACCACACGGCGTTCCTCGTTTATTATTCGTTGGTGGAGCACCGTGTGGTTTTTCTTGCCGATTATGGAGTGATGCTCAATACGCCCAAGGAGGAAATCACGGCTATTGAAGGTATGCTAAATGCTGCCCTCGACGCCAAAGACCCGAAGGCGGCACTCCTCGACGCACTCGCCAAAATCGCGCCCATTATGGCTAAATACCTGCCAATCACCGGCGAAGACATCAACGAGTTGCCCGACGATTTGGACATTGAATTATAATCAACAAAATCATAAATCAATAAATCAATAATTATTATGGCAAAAGCAAGATCAACGGTGGATTTTCAAGTTGGGAAAATCTATCCGTTTGTCATCAACAGGGTCGATAATGACTACTGTGAATTGTTAGATACGGAGGGATTTCCGTGTTATTTGCAGGGGACCAACCGTTATAATTTATCCAAAGGACAGCACATCCAGTGCAAAATCCTTGATTACAAGCCTACTGCGAGCCATCCGCGCATTGTGCTCGTAGAGACCGACGACATTGTGAAGCGTGATGTCCTTGTGGGCGAAACGTTGATCGGACAGATTCTCAAAGAGATGGACGTCAAGTGGAACACCAAGAGTTTCATCAATATGCTCCTTATGATCGACAGCGGCAATTCATACGAAAGCGAGTGCAACCGTTGGGTGCAGGGGCTTATGGAATCAAAAAGCGACTTGGTGAGCATCAGGAAAGATTGTTTTGACTTTATGGAACTTTCGCGGTTTCTCAAAATGTGCAAAATGTCGGATCGTGAGTTTTACCAGCAACGCATCACTTCGCTCCTCGAACTTATGGGCTATTACATCAAGGCGCAGCGGTACAAGGAAAATGGTCAGAGCGAACTTTTTATCGACAGTCTTTTTGAGAAACTCAGCAAGTCGGGCTACGTCTATCACCCCACTAAAAATTTCAACATTATGGCGTGCCTTTTCCTCGACGACAACGCGCTTATGGAGGAAAAAGTGCCGCACCTATTCAACATTCTCCGGCAGTGGGAACTCGACCAATGGCTCAAAGAACCGTTCCGTGGCATGTTAATCAAGGTTTTGGAGGTGTATGTAAATGAAACCATCTGGAATCTCGACCGCAAGGAAAACAACCGCGAACTCGTCAACAATATCATTCAGGCTCTTTCCATCCAGTTTCTTTTGATTGGCAACCGTCAAGACGTGGAGGACGTTGACATCAGACTCAATATTTCAAGGCTCTGTGCGTTAGCAACATACGTTTCCACGCGCTCGCCAAAGGACATCATCAATATGACAATGTCCAATCTTCTCAATTCGCAGAACGTCCGCCCATATTTCCCGTTATTTTCGCTTAGCGACACCGGCTCTGACATCATTCCTTTCTTCATCGACAATGCGGCGTCTGTAGCCGACACAAGAATCAAGACTACAAGCACTTTTATCCACGGCAAGGCCAAGCTCGTGGTCTCCGACGAGGGCATCGCGCTCTATTCGGGCAATGTAGGAGCCAATTCCAAGGGTGTGCTGCCAAAGGATCTCGGATTGTGGGCGAATATGCAGGTTTATGTCGATAAAAAGACCGTCCGCAACACCCTCGGTCGCCGCACAATGACTGTTTTTGAGGGACTTTGGAGGGACATCGAGCAAGAGATTTTCCGCGAGAAGGAGACCACGACCAAAACCGTCGTCACCAAAAAACGCAAGCACATGGTCGATGATATTGTGAAAATAATCATCGTCAAAAACATCACATACGGACTTTTCGGCTGCAAAATCGTTGACGAAATCGGCGGCGAGGGCGTCATCTGGGTAGATCAGATAGTGCCTTATTCGGTGGCGATGTTGGAAAGCGACTTCCTCTCCGAACGTGGCGACAGGCTTGTATTTGAGGCAAAAATCATTGACACTCAGGACGACGGCAGGTTTGTATTCTCGATGCAACAGATAATCAAGGATTTGATTTCCGAAGGTTATTATTCATACGAAGACCGCATTGTATGCTCCATCGGCAGCGACCAAGTTTATAACGGACGTGTGCCGGCGATTTCACGCGAGGGCATTGGCATTTCGCTCGGCGGTCTCAACAATCTCAACGAAACATTCCGCAAGGGCGATGTTGTGGTTGCCGAATACGAATCGACAGGTATGGGCACATTCCACATCAACGCCAATATCATCGAGCGTTGCGAAAAACAGGATTTTTACCTGCCCGACGCCTTCCGACATTTGATGCGTTACGTGGCTTTGCCCGACGAGGAAATATCTGTGGTTCAGGAAGAAGACATCCAGGAGAGCGACAAAATCCTCGACGTTACCTATATGAAAGAAATCATCCGCGCCATCGACCGTATGTCTGCCATCGACAATGAGTACATCAAGTCGTACAATTACCTCGGTTTTGCGCGTATCCTCTGCCTTATGATTGGCTGGGAGCAACAGGCGGCGTATTACAAGGGCAGGATGGATTTGATTGCAATGCTCTATGAATTTGCCGTCAATGACTACGTTGACGAGGCAAAACTCGAACTTTTGGACAATGCAAACGCTGATATGTTCAATAGCAACGCATTGTTGAAGGAGCGTTACGAGCAACTGCGCATCGTAAGTTTCCTCGGCAAGCCGGAGCATCAACAGGAACTTTTGGAACGTTACACCCAAAGCAGCGGTATGCATCAGACCTTGGCGTCGCTCGTCCTTGGCTACAACATTATGAAGGCTCAGGGTATGGAGAGCCAGGCAAACGACGTTCACAACAAAATCAAGCAGACTCTCCGCCTCAAAGGTTTCGAGAGCCATTTGAAGACGTATGGCAGCGGCGTGGAGACTTTGACTGTGGAATACAAACAGTCAATCGTCTATGTGCGGGAGTATTTTAAAAACCCCAACCTCCCGATGCAGACCCGAAACATCCTGCGTGTCATTGCCTCGTTCCTCAATACCAACGGCGGCACGCTCTACCTCGGTGTCAACGATATGGGCGCGGGCGTTGGCCTCGAAAGCGATTTGATGTACGCCGAGTTTAAGGGCGACAAGGACAAGTATCAGCGTTACATCTCCGACAAGATAGCGATGACGTGGAATAATATGATTGCCACCTGCGTAAAGCACATCGACTACGACGCCGACAATCACGACAAGGATGTTCTCATCGTTACCGTAGAGCCTTATCCCTACGGCGTTGAGTACGAAGGCAAATGGTGGGTGAGGACGGCAAGTAGCAAGCGCGGATTGACCCGCGAGGAGTTTGAATGGTACAACAACAACAACCGTCAACTCGCATCCTCCAAATACAAACCGTTGCCCACGCAGACTGTTGAAAATGAAACAGCCGCGCCCGCAGAGGAAGAACCCACAACAAACGACGTACCTACGGCGCAGCCGATGTCGATGATGTTTAAATCGTCGGTAACTGCGCCGCCGGAGGTTTCGCAGCCCGCAGTAGAGCTGCCGGACGCCCTTCAAAACCGCAATCTCGTTGCATACGAGCGCAAGGAGGACGAACAGCCTTCCACATTATCGACCTCGATCCACGCGGAAGATTTGGTGAAGACGAGCCGCATCCGTTTCAACAATCTCGAAGGCAACGACGCGCCTTATCCTATTGCGTTTTTCAAGTTTATGCTCAACGACAATTTCTGCAAACTCACGTCATACGACTACGAGCCTGAACTCCTTGCGTTGGCGGTGCTTGACGACGAGAGCGACGGCTACCTCATCCTCGGATATGCCGACGGCACGATTGCCAAGGCGCGTGTCGATGAACTTCTCGCCAAGAATGATTATGTCAACTACAAGCGCAATTCGGCGTCAAAATTGATTTTTGCGTCCATTGCGCGTGAAGGCGACGGCGTGATGAGCATCACCAAGGAATCCAAGAGTGCGCACCGCATAATGGTACGTGTGGATTCGCTCGCCAAAATCGACGAGTGCAAAATCGCCGACAAGGGTATGTGTCCCTACAACGAGGAGATGATAAGCGAGGTGATTGCAATGGACATCATTCCGGCGGACGACCTCGGCGTCTTTGCCAACATCACCGACCTCGACGCTCGCTCCCTCGGCAACCCCTTGGCAAAACTTCCCAAGGCAATGGACGCCAAACTCCGCGCCTGGGGCTTTGAGATTGATTAACAAGTTTTTTTTATTATTCTCGTTCCATAATGAAGATACCGCGCTGTGGTC
>JAFXMJ010000468.1 GCA_017530465.1 Bacteroidales bacterium | reverse complement strand
TAGGCAATCAAATCCTTGATTTCCTTGCGCTCGTAGAACGAAAGACCGCCAAAAATTTTGTACGGAATCTGACGTTTGTGCAGGCTCTCCTCCAAACTTCTCGACTGCGAATGGCTGCGGTAAAGCAACGCAAAATCAGAATATTTTTCGTCGCCGTCGGCTACGTGGTTGTAGATGTCGGCGGCTATTTTGTAAGATTCGTCGATGTCGGCGGCAGATTCAAGGACGCGGATGCGGTCGCCGGTCTCGTTTTCAGAATAGACGTCTTTCTTAATCTGACGGGCGTTTTTGGCGATGACATCGTTGGCGGCGTTAACAATCACCTTGGTGCTGCGGTAATTCTGCTCCAACTTGAAAATCTTAGCCTCCTTGTAGTCGCGTTGAAAATTTAAGATGTTTTCAATCCTTGCGCCACGGAATGCGTAGATGCTCTGCGCGTCGTCGCCAACTACAAACAACTTGTGATGCAGCGAGGCGAGCGACTTCACTATATTATATTGTACCGAATTGGTGTCCTGATACTCGTCAACGAGGATATAGCGGAACTTGTCGGAATATTTTTTGATAAGTTCGGGATGTTTTAGGAACAACAAGTGCGTCTGCAACAGCAAGTCGTCGAAGTCCATCGCATTGGAAGTCTGACACTTGCGCATATACGCACGGTAAATGTCCACCATCTTGTAACGCTTGGCGTTGCTGTCGTCGGCGTATTGTTCGGTGGATTCGTATTGTTCGGGCGAAATAAGGTCGTTTTTTGCACCGCTGATTCGGCTGCACACCGTGCGGAGGTCATAAATCTTGTCGTCGAGGTTCATATCCTTGATGATACCCTTGACAACGTTTTTGGAATCGGTGGCGTCGTATATGGTGAAGTTTTTTTGATAGTCGGTCTTGTCAATCTCCATACGGAGAATTTTCATAAATATGGAGTGGAATGTTCCCATCCACAATTGCGCGGCATCTTGTTCTCCAATTTGCTTTGCGATGCGCTCCTTCATCTCCCTTGCCGCCTTGTTGGTAAAGGTGATTGCAAGGATGTTCCACGGCTTATAACCATTATTGAGGAGGTGCATTATCTTATACGTGAGCACACGGGTCTTGCCGGAGCCCGCTCCCGCAATCACAAGGGCCGGTCCGTCGATGTATTCCACCGCTGCGCGCTGCGCGTCGTTAAGTTCGTCTAAATATGATGACATATAAGAAAAAAAAATATTTTCCATTCCGTAGAGACGCTACGAATTGCGCCTCTACCAATGGAAAACAAAAAAAATTTAGAACACGAGTTTTGTGCTGATCTTGTCCACGATGCCGTATTCGAGCGATTCATTAGCGTCGAGCCAATGGTCGTTCTCAATGTCGGCGAGAACGGTCTCCACGTCCTTGCCACAGTTTGCGGCGAGGATTTCGGCGGTGATGCGCTTGGTTTTGAGGATGTTTTTGGCGTGGATTTCGAGGTTGGACGCCTTGTCTTGGAAGTAGCCGCCAATCAAGGGTTGGTGAATCATCACCTCGCCGTGCTCAAAAATTTCGCGGCTGCCCTTTTCGCCTGCGGAGAGCAAGAGCGACGCCATCGACGCACACAGACCGATGCAGACAGTCCTTACGGGGCTGCTGATGAGTTTCATAGTGTCGAGGATTGCCATACCCGAAGTTACCGAGCCGCCCGGACTGCTGATGTACATCGTGATAGGCTCGCCCGGCTTTTCCATCTCCAAATAGAGGAGGCGGTTGATGACGTATTCTGCCGATTCGTCGCTCACCTCGCCCCAAAGGAAGATGCTGCGCTTTTCGAGAAATTTTTCCGAAAACTTGCCGTTGGCTATCTTGGAAAGAAGGCTGCCGAATTCCTGTTCGTCGTCCTCGTTGTATTTCTTCATTTCGATAAAGGATTAATTGTTAATACATTACTTCTTCTCGCGCGAAATCACTTGGTCGATAAGGCCGTATTCCTTTGCCTCCTCGCTGCTCATCCAAAAATCGCGCTGAGCGTCTTTTTCGAGTTGCTGGACGGTCTGACCAGTGTGGTACGAAAGGATTTCGTAGAGGTCCTGCTTTGCGCGGAGCACTTCCTTGACGGCAATCTGGATGTCGGACGCCTGACCGCCAGTGTATCCCGAAGGCTGGTGGAGCATAATGCGGGAGTGTTTCAAGGCGTAACGCTTGCCCGTGGCACCCGCCGCGAGAATCACCGCGCCCATCGACGCCGCCATACCGGTGCAGATAGTGGAGATTTTGCAGGAGATGTACTGCATAGTGTCATATACGCCGAGGCCGCCATATACCGAGCCGCCGGGCGTGTTGATGTAAATCTGGATGTCCTTGGTGGGGTCGGTGGATTCAAGGAACAGCAACTGCGCCTGGATGATGTTGGCGATTTCGTTGCTCAACTCGGTGCCTACGAAGATGATGCGGTCGGCGATGAGCCTCGAAAAAACATCCACCTCACGGAACGGCATATCGCGCTCCTCAATGACGGAACGGGTCATATTGGTGATGTCGCCCGCGTACTGGTCGAAAGTGTTGCTGCTGATGCCACGGTGGTTGACAGCGTATTTCCTAAATTCGTTGTGGTCTGTGATGACGTACATAGTATGGTGTATTTTTTATTGAAAACAACAAAAGAGTATTCCAACGGTGAAGGCCTTCGCAGCCCCTGCCGACGGAATACCCCCTTGTTTTTGTATCATTATAAATGTTTGGCAGGCGAGCCGCCTGCACTCCACAAGATACTACTCAAACAATTTGCCGAAGTCCTCGTAGGAAATCTCCTGCTGAGTGAGTGTTGCCTTTTCCTTGATGAGTGCGGTGAGTTTTTCGCTCGTTACCTGGTTGCGAATCATACTGCGATCCTGATTCTTGGCGAGGCGTTCCTTGGCGATGTTGTCGAGGGCGTCGGCAGGTATCTGCGATGCGGGCACGCCGTAACGTGCAAATTCTGCCATCACCAACTTCTTGGCTTGGTCGAGTTCCTCGTCGGCAGAAACTTCGATGTTGTTGTCTTTTACGAGTTTGTTTTCGATGAGGTTCCACTTGATGTCGCCTTCGAGGTTGGGGAAGTTTTCGTTGAGTTTGGCCTCGTCCCAATCCTTGTATTGTTCGAGGTTGAGCATCCAACGCTTCATAAACTCCAACGGCACGTCGAAGTTGGCGGCTTTGGTGAGCGCGTCCTTAGCGTCGATGAACACCTTGTAATCGCTCTCGTGAGCGTAGGATTCTTCAAACTGACGGTAGATTTCTGCGCGGAGTTCGTCCTCGTTGTGAACCTTGTCCTCGCCGAAGAACTTGTCGTAAACTTCCTGAGTGAGTTCGCCCTTGACGAAGTTGGAGATTTCGTCGATTTTGAATGCGAAATTGGGATTCACGGTATTGAAGTCGAGCATCTTGTTGCCGAGCATAGCCTTAGCCTCAGCCTCTTTGAATACTTCTTTGAGGTCAAACTGGATTTCGTCGCCAGCCTTCTTGCCCACAAACTTAGCCTTCTGGTCGGCGTTTTCGATGCGGCTTACGAGCATTGAGGTCTTGTTGGAGAGGCCTTCGTCGTTGCGAGAGCCGTCTTCCTTCACCTGATATACTTCGCCTTTGAGCAACGATTCCTCGTCGGAAGCCTCGCGGGACTCGTGCTTGCCGGCTGCGTTGCGGTAACTCTCCATAGCGCGGTTGATGTCCTCGTCGGAAGGTTTGATGATGTACTGAGTGAGCGAAAGGCTATTGACGAGAGCCACGTCACGTTCGGCAGCACCTTTCCCGGTTCAATCGCGTTCCGGAAGCGGATTTCCCAGGGAGAAATCCCGACCTTCTCCGCCAGCAGGTTGATCATGCTCTCCAGGGCAAACTCGCTCTGGCTTACGCCGAAGCCGCGGAACGCGC
>JAFXMJ010000467.1 GCA_017530465.1 Bacteroidales bacterium | reverse complement strand
GACTGTCCGAAAGTCTTGACGACGGGGATTCCGCGCACGTATTCGACGGCTTCCTTGGTCATATTTTCGAGGGCGGCGTTGTAGGCTTCGACATCTTTTTTGAGGTTTTTGCCCACCATAAACATATACATTATCAAAAACGCCAAAACGATGTTTGCGATGCACAGAAGGCCGATTTTCCAATCGAAATACAGCAAAAACGCAATCATCGCGAAAGGTGTTACGATTGCGACGGTCCGGTCTGGCAGGATGTGCGCCATAAAGTTTTCGAGCGAGCCGGAAGCGTCGATGATGATTTTACGAATTTTGCCGCTGCCCTCGTTCTCGATGTATCCGAGGGGCATCCGCAGCACTTTTGCGACGCATTGTTCGCGGACGTTTGCCACCGTGCGGAAGGCTCCGAGGTGCGAACAAGCCAACGCGCAAAAATACACGCACATTGCGTTTACGGCGTATTTGACAGCCGTAAAACCGTAATCCTCAATGTTTTGCGCCTTTGAGAAATCCGGTGCGGTGGTCATCACCTCGTTGACGATTTCCCAAATATAGACGAACGGAACGAGAGCCAAGCACGCGCTCGCCGCCGCCAAAACCACCGAGCCGACGGTAAAATATTTGTACCCTCCGGCGTAGTTCAAGAGTGTTTTGAAGGATGAATTTTTTTTCATTATTTTGATAATTAATTGTTTGATAATCAGAAACTCATTTTCACTTTTGCCCAAATTTCCGAATTGTTGTCGTACATTTTGAACATACCTTTGTCGGCGTTGAAATAGTCGAAACCAATCATCACGTGCAGCATATCGTTGACGGCATAATCGAACGATGTTCGGTCGTAAATGCCGCCGTCGGTTACGTCGATGTAGGCGAATGTGCTGACGTTGAAAGTGTTTCGGAAAAGGTCTTTGGAAATTCTGACAGTTGCCGTGCCGTTTTCGTTTTGATGCGCATATTGAAGGCTCAAATTCCAATCGCCGCCGGGGTAAAAGTCAACGCCCAAAAGTGCATTTGCAGTGTTTTTGTATTCAATTTCGCGCTGTAATTCAGGCTGTTGCGCCTCGTCAAAATATTCGGCAAATTCGCCGCGTATTACAAATTTCCACCACGGAACCGAAAAATCAATTCCCGCCATTGTCATCCGTTTATGATTTGGTGAGAGGAAAATTTTTTGATTTTCAATGTCAAACATCGACGTATAGACCGGCATTTTGTTGAAAGTCCTCAATGCGCAGACCGAAAAATCCACTCCGCTCAAAAACCACGACAGCCTTCCGCCAAATTCCATATTCTTGAATTTGAAATCAGGTTTGCCGCCCGAAAGTATTGAGTCGTTGCCTGTTACGGAAATCGCCCACGGATTTTTGCGGTCTGTTGGAAGTTCGAAAGTTTCGATGATAGGAACAGCCAACATTTCAAAAGCGAACGAGTTTTTTGTAAACTTTACGCGCAGCACATTTTCGGGGATTCTGATGTCGTCGTAATCCTGAGCGAGAAATTCGCTGTAATCCATTGGCGATACTAAGTCGGTGATTCTCAGTGCGTCTGCCACGCCCCAAGTAATTATCTGACGACCTGCGCGGAGTTCAAAATTTCCCAAAGTTTGCGAAACATAAAGTTCCCTGATTTTGAATCCCGAATAGTCGCTAATCAGCGAATTGTAAACAGCGTTCGCCGAAAAGAAAAGTTCCGAATGATTTTTCTCCAATGAAACCTCGCCCCTGAGCCTTGACCGCGACGACATCCAATCATTTGGTTCATTGCATCTTACGGCGTGGTAACTGTCGGCAAAACCCTTGACTTTCACCTTGAAATCCCCGCCGCCGTCCTGCGCAAAGGCTGTGGCAGACAGCATTAACAAAAGCAATAAAAATACGGTTTTCATATTACCAATTTTTTTATTGCAAAAGTACCAACGTCGCCCACAAACCGCAATACCCAAATATTAGTAAAATTGGGTCGTGGAGATACCTAAATGTAAGTACATTTTAAAATTTTAAAATTCTACGAACATAGAGTTCGTGATAGCATTTTATCTTTGCAGCGTAAAAAGAACAAAAAAGTTGTAACCTTTTTGCCGATTTTGACACTAATGGTAAAACAAACCAAATAACAATGCAGATGAACTACATTTTTGACTTGGACAATACGCTAATCTACTCAGACGCTGCAAACAACCTCGCATACAAAGAGGCTGTACGGAACGTTGTAAACGGTGATTTGCGAATAGATGGCGGACGGATTACACGCGGCGACATTGCCGCACGTTTTCCAAAATTGTCGGTTGCCCAACTCTCAAAAATTATTGCTGCGAAGGAAAGTCTTTATCCGCAATATTTTGACCGGACGTTGCTGAATCCTGCGTTGCTAAGCATACTCAAACAACTCGCTGCCAACCAAAAAAGGACGATACTCCTTACATACGGTGGCAAAAACAGAACCTTGCAACTGCTGGAATACTATGGCATCGGAAAATATTTTTCCGAAAAGTATTTCAAAGAAGACTTTTCTACAATGAGTAAGTACAAATTTGCAACTGATGTTTTGGAACTGAACAGCCGAAAAATTGTCCTGTTTGAAAACGAAACAGAAGGACAGCGCGAAGCCGTCAGCGACGGATTTTCCGCACACAATATAATCAAAATTGTATAACCTCTAAAAACAACTTAAAATGAAAGGATTTGTTATAAAACCAAACAACTGTCTCAATCGCGAAACACCTGCATTCTGCCATGACTCTTATGAAGGCGGCGGCAAATGGCGCACTCCGGGGACAATCGAAAATTTGATTTGTACCCTCAAAAACGACATAACGCCGTACCCTCAATATGTGTTGGATGCTGCGACGGCAAGGTTGTCGGCAATTTTGGCAGAAGATTTGCCGCAAATTATGCGGATTATACGAAAAGCGGGTTTGCAGACATTGAGGGTTTGTGTTGTTCCGAGGTCAAAACACGAAGAACATTACACTTTTAATCAAAAACTTTTCCGTAACACTATCCAACAGGCAGTCAGAAGTTTGGACGGATTTGAAGACGGAACGCATGACATAATCCGGCATACCGATACCAAAACAACACATTTGGAACGCAGAGGCAATGGCGGCAACGGACGTATGCCTTACCCCGGAATTACAAAAGAAACTTGTACAATTTCTAACAATGTTTGCGGAAAATGTATACTTTTGATTGACGATTTGTACACAAACACTGTGAATATTGACGAAGATGCTATTCAGGCATTATACGACAGCGGTGCAAAAATCGTTATATTT
>JAFXMJ010000048.1 GCA_017530465.1 Bacteroidales bacterium | reverse complement strand
GTTCCAAAACAACCAATCAGACGTGCTTATAATCAACACGTCAGGCGCAACGGGAGCATCGGCACACGCCACAGTCAAAAACACCAACCTCCGCCCCGACCAAGTAAAGCCGCGCTGTATGATTATAGCGCAGACCGAACTCGACATCGACAAAGAGGTGCAGAAACGCGGACGTGTCAACCGTACCGGGCAAATCTACCTGCCAACATACGACTACCTCATCTCCGCTATCCCGGCGGAACAAAGGCTGATGATGATGTTGCAGAAAAAACTCAAATCCCTTGATGCAAACTCCACGTCAAACCAAAAGCAGTCAACCAACATCATCGACGTACTCGACTTCTTCAACAAGTACGGCGACCAAGTGGCATACGAATACCTCGAAGAAAATCTCGACATCAACCGCAAACTCAACAACCCGCTCGGATTGGACGAAAACGGCGACAAGCCAAAAACCAACAGCGACGCTGCCGAAAACGTCAAAAAGAAGGACTTTGTAAAACGCATATCCGGCTACGTCCCATTGCTCACTTGTGAGGAACAAGCCGACTTTTACGATAGCGTTTCTTCCAACTACAAAAAGTTGGTGGACGACCTCAAAAAGAAAGGCGAATACGACCTCGAAGTGGAATCAATGGATTTGGACGCCAAATGAATTGGCTCGCTCAAAATCCTTCAACCTTCATCGTCGGGCGATTCGTGTTTCTCCGATGCCGTATATCAGGGCATATACTCCTGCAAGGTTCTCAGAAAGCCTTATACAAAGGAACAAGTGGCAATGTTCATCAATACCATCACCAAAGGCGGCGACGCTCAGGCAATGGCAAAGCAGACGGCGGACGAATATGCTGCCTATTACGAGAACGAGAAACAGCAAGCAGCCGACAATCTTACCAAGAAAGCCGAGGAACGCAAAGGTGGCACGGCTCAGGACATCGAACAAGCCATTAATCAGAAGTGGCTCGAAATAGACAACGAAACGGCAGAAACCATCAAAAATCGCTCCTTCAAGTTCGACGCATTGAAACGCCGCGCCCGGTTCATCAAATTTTTCTACGCCGGACGCGCTTGCATCATCGAAGGCGACCACGACACCAAGGCAATTTGTTTGGGCACAGAGATTGGCAACAAGACCAAAAACAAATTCGCGCCAAGCAACATCACAATCACCTTTGCCGTTGCAAACAGCATCAAGGAGATGTGCCTGACGCTTGTTGACAAAGACATCACGCAGTTGGAAGCGATAATGGGTCTCTCAACATTGGACGAATATGCCGACAGCAGCTTCCTCGAAAATTGGAGCGAATACGTCAAGGAATCCACAGCAGACCGGGAACAACGTAACATCATAGTCGGCAACCTCCTCAAAGGCTACAAAAACGCCCCCGAAAAGTCAAAACTAATATCCTTCACCACCCACGATGGCGAGGTTATGAAAGGCATCCTCACGCCCAAAGACACCGACGGCAGCAACACCGCCAAGGTCATCGCAGCCAAGTACAGCATCAAAGAATGTGGATGGGTAATTATGGACGCCATCCGCAGCCGCAACTCAAAAAACTTCACACTCACCCGTGGTATGGAAATCCGCACCACTCCCAACGGAACAATCACCTTGGTATGCTCCAACAGCGAGACATTCAAACATCTCAAAGACGTACCTGAATGGCAGCAAATAAGCGACAGCGGACGCGGTTTTGACGTACAGACACAATACGGCAAAAAGATATGGATGATGTCCGTATCCGACCCTGCCCGATTGCTTGACCTGTTGGAAGAATACAATTTCTCCGTAGAGTTTTTCCCCACGGAGGCGCAGTTGTATTTCGGCGACCGTGGCAATGACGCACTCAAAAAAGGCGATTGGCCTCCACTCCCCACCGACCCTTCCAACATCCCCACTTGGAACTACCTCTCGCCGCTCCTCGAAAATGAAATCAAGTTGCTGAAACTGAGATTCAAGACGTTATCAGGCGCAGACGATTTGCACGTTTACGGCTCGTTGCCCCACGACGACATTATAATTTCCAAAGATGAAGGAATGTACCGACGTGGATGGGAAGGCGTGTTCGGCTATCGCTATGTGAGCGATGCAAAGCAAGTTATCTCGCAGTTGTTCAAATACTTCTATCCTGAACTCAAATTCACAATAGGAGTTAACAAGGCGTATCGCAGCCTTACAATAACTGTCATCAGTTCCCCTTGCAAAGAGGACAGTCCCGAATTGCAGAGCCTGTTGGACGAACTCACCACAGTTGCGTTTGGTTTCAGTTACAACTTTTCAGACGGAATGATTGACTATTATGATTCAGGCTTCCACGCACAAGCACGTATCTCTGAAAAATACCAACAGAACAACCTTGCGCCGCACCAAGAGTTTTCGGTGGAAGATATGAAAGAGGTTGTGAGAATCATCAACGATGGCGGCACATTGTTGATGCCCAAGCCCAACAAACAGCAATCACCAGCCGCCGTTCCCGGCACACCCTCAGACCTCACCATCATCCACTACACCGACAAGGCAATCGTGCTTACAGGCGACACAAAACCGTTCAAAGACCAAATCAAGGCATTAGGCGGCAAATTTGGTTCGCATTTCGACACCTCAAAAGTGCCGTCTGGCATCGGTTGGCTATTCCCGAAAACAAAACTTGCCGAAGTTCAGGCATTTGTAGCGAAACACGGCAAAACAACCGCATCGCCGTTGTTTGACAACGAAATCGCGCTCCTGAAACTAAAATCCGGCAAATAACTACACTATGTTCTGTAAAAATTAGAGGCGGACACCATCCGCCTCTAATTTTTTTGTCCCATTTGTCCCAAAAATTTGGCGACCACCCATCCCCGCCCTACCTTTGTGCCATTTAATAAAAACAAACGACAATGAAGGTAAACGAACCATATATAAAGGTAGGCAGGTTGAAGGCTACCATCGCACGAAAGGCGCACCTCAAATGCGCCGATATTTACGTGTCAGAAAACCAAATAAGGCACATCACCATAAGGCACAAAGTCGAATTAGAGCAAGTAGGCTTGTCGGCGGAAGTCTATGTAAAAACTATTGTCGAAAATTTCACACAAATACGGCAAGGTTCAGGAGAATCCGTTTTGTTGGTAGTTTATGACGATGCAAACGAGCAACACAATACGGCGGCAATCTCATTGAATTACAGCCTCCAAAAAGGTTTTTGGGAAATAAAGACGGCACAGCCGCGAAGAACTGAGGAAATATTAAAAAAGAAAAAGATATGGTAGCCTTGCACAAGGGCTAAAAACCGCCTTGTCGGTTTTGTCTTAGGTGCAATCAGCCCATACAATCAAGGAGGCCGAAAGCCAGAG
>JAFXMJ010000466.1 GCA_017530465.1 Bacteroidales bacterium | reverse complement strand
GGAGACCATTGACGAAGTTATCAAGATCTTCAAGGAAGAATTGGAGCAAGAATAGTATTATAATAGAGACTAATTATTAACTTTAATTTCCTTATATGAGCATAGAAAAAGAAACAAGATTAAACAAAGTAGCCAAGGAGCTCAGCGTAGGAGTTGGAACTATTGTAGATTTTCTGATGAAAAAAGGGTTTACCGTTGACAACAACCCCAATTCTAAGATTACTGCAAAGCAATACGAACTTCTACAGCGCGAGTATGCCTCCGACCAAATGGCTAAAAAACTGAGCGAAAGGGAGGCTGAGATCGAAAAAGAACGCAAGAGAGCAATCAATGCTGAAAACAAGGCAAACAAGGCTGCCAACGCTAATCAAGTTTCTTCCTCTGACCAAAAGGAAGTTAAAGCATCCGACCAAAACCAAAGGCAAAACAACAACCAAAAGCCCCAAAATCAGCAGCGCAACGACAAGCACCGTCAAAAATATCAAGAGCCTGCCATCCCCAAGGTGATAGGCAAGATAGATTTGAGCACACTCAATACCAAGACCCGCCCCGACAAGAAGTCGTCATCTTCACCCTCGGGACAGGAAAAGCCGCGTCAGCAGCAGCCGGTTCAACAACAGCAACAGCCGCAGCAGCCAAAGCCCGACACAACGGCACAGAACACAACACCTCAGGCTCCCGCCAAGACGCCCGAACCCGTCGTGGCAGACATCGACAATACGGCGTCGCAGTCGGCAAACACTGAGATTTTCAGGCCCGGTATGGTGCAGCTCAGTGGCCCGCGCATCCTCGGCAAGATAGAACTCGAGGACAGCAGAAAAAAGAAAAAACGCAGCCGCCGCAAGCGCATCGACAAGGAGCGCGTGGACATCAACGAAGCTGCCGCTCAGCAGGGCGACAAGAAGGACGGCTCGCGCAAGGGCGACAAAAACAAGGGTGACAAAAACAAGGGCGACAAGAGCGGCAAGGGCGGCGATCGCAACGACCGTGGCAAGTCGCAGGACAAGCAGCAAGATAAACAGGGCAAGCGCAACAAGCGTCAGCAAAACAATCAGGAAATCAGCGTAGAGGACATCAACAGGCAAGTGAAGGAGACTCTCGCCAAATTCCAGAAGACCAAAAACAAAGCTGCTGTGCGCCGTCATGACGAGCGTGTCGAAGACAAGAAGAGGCTGTTGGAGGAGCAAAAACGCGAGGAACTCGAGCAAAAGACGCTCAAAGTTACCGAGTTTGTCACCGCCAACGAGCTCGCATCCCTTATGGATGTGCCGGTAAGCCAGATTATATCTGTATGTTTTGACCTTGGCACCATCATATCCATCAACCAGAGGCTCGACGCCGACATCATCACCCTCGTTGCGGGTGAATTTGGATTTGACGTGGAGTTTATCGGCAAGGACGACGACCACGACAAGGATGCTCACGAAGAGGACAGGCCAGAAGACCTCCAGCCCCGCGCACCTATTGTGGTGGTGATGGGACACGTGGACCACGGCAAGACCAAGCTCCTCGACTACATCCGCAAGACCAACGTTATATCCGGCGAGGCGGGAGGCATCACGCAGGCCATCGGCGCGTACAATGTGACGCTCAACGACGGCAAGCACATCACCTTCCTCGACACCCCGGGACACGAGGCGTTCACCGCAATGCGTGCGCGTGGTGCCAAAATCACCGACATCGCGGTAATCGTGGTAGCGGCAGACAGCATGGTGATGCCGCAGACCGAAGAAGCAATATCCCACGCACAGGCGGCGGGAGTGCCTATCGTATTTGCAATCACCAAGATAGACCTTCCCACAGCCAATGTAGAAAAGATAAAGGAAGACCTTGCCAAACACAACTTCCTCGTGGAAGATTGGGGCGGTCAATACGGCTGCGTGGAAATTTCGGCTGTTACAGGACAAAACATCGACAAGCTCCTCGACCGCATCCTCCTTGAAGCAGAGATGCTTGAGCTAAAAGCCAATTTCAACTGCCCGGCAGAAGGCTCTGTCGTGGAATCCACCCTCGACAAGGGTCGTGGCTATATGGCTACGGTGATTGTGGAGCGTGGTACATTGAAGATAGGCGACGTCATCTGTGCGGGCAAACATTCCGGAAAGGTGAAGGCCATCTTCAACGAGCGCGGCAAAAACATCAAGGAAGTGCATCCCGCCGAACCCGCATCGGTACTCGGTCTCGACGGCTCTCCTGTGGCTGGCGACAGATTTGAGGTAATGAAGGACGAGCGCAGCGCACGTGACAAGGCTTTGCAGCACGGACAGCTCGAACGAGAGATTGGTATGCGTACCAAGAAACACCTCACCCTCGACGAAATCGCAAGGCGTATCAAGCTCGGCAACTTCCAGGAGCTCAATATCGTGCTCAAGGCAGATGTACAAGGCTCTGTGGAGGCGTTGCAAGATTCGCTCGAAAAACTCACCACCGACGAAATCCAGGTCAACATCCTCTCCAAGGGCGTGGGGCAGATTTCGGAAGGCGACGTACTCTTTGCATCGGCATCTAACGCCATCATTATCGGTTTTGATGTGCGTCCGTCGTCCAATGCCAAGAAGCTCGCCGAGAAGGAGCAGATTCAGATTAAGACGTATTCCATCATCTACGATGCCATCAACGACATCCAGGACGCTATGAAGGGCATGCTTGCACCAGAAACCAAGGAAGAAGTGTGCGGTATGGCGGAAGTGAAGTCTGTATTCAGAATTTCCAGAGTTGGCAATATTGCCGGCTGCCTTGTAGTGGAAGGCAAGGTGCTCAGATCCAACCTCGTGCGCGTCATCCGCGATGGCGTGGTGGTTCATTCGGGCAAGATTGCTGCTCTCAAGCACTACAAGGACGATGCAAAGGAAATCAATATGGGTATGGAATGTGGTATCTGCATAGAGAATTACAACGATTTCCAAGTAGGCGATACATTGGAAGCATACGAAGAAAAGATTGTTGAACGATGATTTTCAATAGTATTACCGCAGAATGAAAATTTGGCACGTTATATGAAAAGAGACGGGTAGAGGAGCAAACCTTAGAGCATTCCTCTACCCGTTTTTTTTAGTACAAACCCTTTAACAAGTATATAAGATCGTGAAAAAGAGACTTTTGACCATTGCAGCAGTCACGCTTGCATTAGGAGCTTACGGACAGAGAATGGACATCAATTCGTTGACAGCAGATGTGGACCCGGATACTGAGATTCTGGCGGCTGTCAAGGCTATAGACACCGTTAATACCAACGACAAGTACAAGAAGATTGTCCTTTTTGAAGATTACACATGGAAGTACATTGAGCTTGAACGTCCCAACATTTCCGACGAAGATTTTCAGGACGCCTGGGAGCAGGAGCAGATTCACGCCTACACCGACGTGACTCTTGCATCGTTGCCCGCAGAGGTGGATTTGCTACTTACCGACAGCCTTCACGGCTGGGCTTGCCCCATCAAAGGACCTGTGACCTCGGGCTGGAAATTCCGTCGTCACCGCGACCACAAGGGTACCGACATCGCTCTCACCACTGGTGATACCATCCGCGCAGCCTTCGACGGCAAAGTGCGCGTAGTACGCGAAGTGGCAGACGCTGGCGGATATGGCAATCTTATCGTTGTACGTCATGCCAACGGTTTGGAGACTTATTACGCACACCTTTCCAAGCATCTCGTAACAGAAAACGAACTCGTAAAGGCTGGCGAAGTCATCGGACTTGGCGGCAGCACGGGACGCAGCACTGGCCCTCACTTGCATTTTGAGGTGCGCTATATGGGCAAGCCGTTTGATGCTGAGCGTATTTTCGACTTCCCCAATGGTCAGCTCCGCGACACATTGTTTACCTTGAAAAAGCATTATTTCAACATCTATTCGCACTACGGACAGACCGACAAGGAATCGTCGCAGACCACAGAGCGCGTGGTTCATATCATCAAGTCTGGCGATACCCTCGGCGCACTCGCCCGCAAGTACCACACCACAGTAGCCCGCATCTGTAGTCTCAATGGCATCTCCGCCAACAAGACCCTGAGGCTCGGTCAGAGGATTGTGGTAAGATAAGACAAATGCAACAATAGAAATAAAAAAGAAACGACCGTCAAGTGCTTGGCGGTCGTTTCTTTTATGGGGGTGGACATTAGAAATGTCTCGACTGTACGTGATGTGTCTTCATCTCGTTTTCCACATTTTCGAGGTTGCGGAGGAGACGTTTGCCGGTGGTGGCGTCAAATTCGTTGATGAGGCGGTTGCAGTAGTCGCGGCTTACGTCGAATATTTCGAGGGCGTAATATATCATCGCGAGGTTATAGACCATATCAGCCTTTGCCTGTTTTTGCTTTTTGTTGGTGGCGGATAGTGACTGCTCTATCTCCTTGAAATGCTCTATCCACGGCTGCATTTTGCGTATTGTGGGTGCAAGGCTGCCGTCCAATGGAATCGAATTGATGATGTTTTTGATTTCGTTTTTTGCACTCTGGTGCTTGACGTAGTACGGGCTCTTCTTGGAACTGAAAAATGCTATCTTGATATGGTCGGTGGTGGGGCTGTAAACAAATTGCGGCACGAGTTTCTCGTTGATTTCCTCGATTGTGTTGTAAAGCTCCGTTCTGATTATTTTTTCGATGAACACATCCTTGTTTTCCCTCACGAAGTCGTGGCAGTCCCTCGGGTTGTTGAACCTTTTGTCCATGTGGAAAGTGTTGACGGGAGGGCGGTGCGTGAATACGTCCACGTTTGTGTAAGTCTGGCGCGAGTCGTTGGTCTCCCATACGTATTCTATCACCATCGAATAGTCGATAGTGGGCGAGAAGTATTCCACCGGTACAAATTCGCCGTGACGCCTTACCTTTTCTACGAATTTGTCTTCGTGAATACCTTCAATGAGAAAGTCGTAGGCGTTGATGGTGATGCGCAGAGAGGCTTGGTCGGGATTGTTGATCATCGTCCATCCGTCGAGGTGCAGAGCCTCGGCGGCTTCCTCGGGCGCGTAGTAGGGGCTTATCTGACGAGCAAAACCGCAGCTCACGCTATATGTGCGCTGTCCTACCGGCACGTAGTGGGTGGGCAGGTTGCGCACTGGGAACGACATATTCGTCTTGGAGGTGTTGTATTGGGCGATTGCACAAGTGTTAATTGCTAATAGGCACAGGAGCAACGCCATTATTTTTTTCATTTTCATAATCCAAGTGTTGTTATGTTGGTTACATCATCATATTCCACATCCGTGCGAGGGTGTGCTTGAGCTCCTTGCGGTTTACTATGTAGTCGAGGAAGCCGTGTTCGAGCAGGAACTCCGAGCTTTGGAAGCCGTCGGGCAAGTCCTTGCCGGTAAACTCCCTGATGACCCTCGGGCCAGCAAATCCGATAAGCGCGGCAGGCTCTGCCATATTGATGTCGCCGAGCATTGCAAATGAAGCCGATACGCCGCCTGTGGTCGGGTTGGTCATCAGCGAAATGTAGGGCAGACGTGCGTCGCTGAGTTGTGTGAGTTTTGCGGAGGTCTTAGCCATCTGCATCAATGAGAATGCACCTTCCATCATCCTCGCGCCGCCTGAGCGTGCTATGATGATGAGCGGCTGATGGTTGGCGATGCAATAATCCACGCTGCGGGCTATTTTTTCGCCTACAACCGAACCCATCGAACCTCCCACAAACTCAAAGTTCATACCGTCAATCACCACTTTGCGGCCTTCCAACGAGCCTGTTGCGGCGGTGATGGCGTCCTTGAGATTGGTCTGTTTTTCTACTGCGGCGATGCGGTCGGTGTATTTTTTGCGGTCTACGAATCCGAGGGGGTCGCTGCTGTGGAGCGATGCAAAGAGTTCTTCGTATTGTTGGTCGTCGAAGAGAATATTGTAATAATCAGCGGTAGAAATCCTCTCGTGGTAGCCGCATTTGGGGCATACGCAGAGGTTTTCCCGATGGTCGTCGGTGGTGAGGATTTCCTTGCATTGCGGACATTTGTACCAAAGTCCGTCTTTGATTTCCTTTTTGTCTTTTGTCTCGGTATTGATACCTTGTTGTGATCTGTTAAACCAGCCCATTTCGTTTACGATTAGTTTAATTGTGCCGCTTTGCCAAATTCCGTTCAGCGTAGGCGGCGTTCAGTATTCGGTGCAAAGGTAGTAATTATTATTTGTAAGAACAAAAAAAACTTATCCTCCGCAATTCTTGCATATCTCAGGGCGTGAATCCCTTTTATATTCTATACCGCTAATTATATCCTCGGCGGACTTTGAGCGCAGAATCTCTCGCAGCGAATTTTCCCGCAGGTTGCCGAGTTTTAGCTGCGCGTCCTTGTCGTAGCAGCAAGGGAGTACGTCCATATCGATTGTGATTACCGCCGAGTCGATGATGCGCTTGCAGTAGCCGACGGGATTTTTCAGGCGGTTTTGGCTGTCGTAACGTGAATAGCGGTCGATTGTGGTCTTGAAAACCTCAAAATCTTCGGGATTTTCTATCTGCATTGTCTTGAAATAATGCAAATCCGCACCCGCGTCCATTGCCACTTTTCGCGTGGCGTCGAG
>JAFXMJ010000465.1 GCA_017530465.1 Bacteroidales bacterium | reverse complement strand
TCAACCCTGAAAACGGCGAATGGCACAGCCACGTGAAACTCTCCCTGTGGGCTGACTTGTACGTCGTTGCGCCCGCCACCGCCAATTCCATCGCAAAAATGGCGCACGGCATCGCCGACAATTTGCTCCTTACCACCTGTCTATCAGCGCGTTGTCCGATAATGATAGCACCCGCGATGGATTTGGATATGTATTCCAATGTGGCGACGCAGCAAAACCTCTCTATCCTCCGCAGCCGTGGATTCTTGGTGGCAGAGGCGGGCGAAGGCGAGCTTGCAAGCGGTCTCTCGGGCAAAGGGCGTATGGCAGAGCCGGAGGAGATTTTTACGGAGGTCAACAACTACTTCAACGCCGCCCAAACGCTGTCGAGACGCAAAATCCTCATCACGGCGGGTCCCACACGCGAAAAGATAGATCCCGTGCGCTTCATCACCAACTATTCCACCGGCAAGATGGGATACGCCATCGCAGAAGAGTTGGCGCAGCGTGGCGCGGAGATAACGCTCGTATCAGGGCCTGTACAAGTGACGGCGCACAATAAGCGCATCACCGTAATACCCGTGACCACCGCCGAGGAGATGTACCGTCAATGCGTGGAGCAGTTCCCAACCTGCGACGGTGCGATAATGTCGGCGGCGGTGGCAGACTTCACGCCCGAAACATCATCAACCTCCAAAATAAAAAAGACCGGCGACGAAATGACGCTCCGCCTCATTCCCACCAAAGATATCGCGGCAGAACTCGGCAAGATGAAAACTGCCAATCAAGTATTTGCGGGATTTGCGTTGGAGACCGACGACGAGATGCAAAACGCACAGAAGAAGTTGCAGTCAAAAAACTTCGACTTCATCGTCCTCAATTCGCTCAAAGACAAGGGCGCGGGCTTCGGCTACGACACCAACAAGGTGACGATAGTATCGCGCACAAAAGGCGCAGTCAACTATGACCTGAAATCCAAGGCACTCGTAGCCAAGGACATAGCCGACCAAATCGAAGAAGAATTTTCACAAAAAGTCGTATGAAACTCCTCAGGAAGATTGCCATATTGAGTAGCATTGCGCTGCAAATATTTTCTGCCGCCACAGCCGACGCGCAGGAACTCAACGCCCGTGTCAACATCAATTACAGCAGTCTTTCCAACACGCCGACGCCAGTATTCCAGGCGTTGCAGAAGGACGTCACGGCTTTCCTCAACGAACACCGCTGGACCAACCACACCTACGACGTCAACGAAAAAATCGAGTGCAACGTGATGATTACCATCACCGACTTCAACGGCGTGGACAAGTTCATAGGCACAATCCAAATCAACCAGAGCCGCCCGATTTATTACACCTCTTATAATAGTCCGCTCCTGACCTTCAAGGAGAGCGACAACAAACTCGTGTTCAACTACCGCGAGGGCGAGCCGTTGGAATACATCGAAAACCACGCCACAAGCAACCTCGTGCAGGTGTTGGCGTATTATGCATACATAATTTTGGGGTATGACTACGACACTTTCAGCCCACTCGGCGGCAGCGAATATTTCAAGAAGGCGTTGCGCGTGGCACTCACATCGCAGAGCGCGGGTTTTGAAGGATGGTCAGCCGCCGACAACAAGCAAAATTCGCGTTACAACCTCGTGGACGCGCTTCTCGACAAACGTTTTGAAAACCTCCGCCTCGGTCAATACCATTACCACCGCCTCGGACTCGACGCAATGCCCAAAGACCCCGACAACGCCCGCCGCAAAATGCTCGACGCCCTCAAATACATCCAACGTTCCGACCGCGCCAAACCAAATTCTCTGGTTGTGTCCCTATTTTTCACCGCCAAATCCGACGAAATTGTCAACGTATTTTCGGCGTCGCCCGTACCCGAAAAAAACGAAGTGCTTCAAATTTTGCGTGAGGTGGACGTCGCCAATGCCACTAAGTATCAGAAGATTCAGTAGAGTAGGGGATACGCTATGGACCACAATGTCAACATCTATTTTGCGCCGCTGCAAGGCTTCACCGACTATGTGTACCGCAACGCATACGCGGAATGCTTTGGCGGTGTGGAGAAGTTTTTCACGCCGTTTTTGCGCGTGGAGGACGGCGAGGTCAGAAAAAAAGACGCTGTGGATTTGACGGCGACCGCTCCGACAATGCGTCCATCGCTCGTGCCGCAGATTATCGCCAACAGCCGCGAGGAAGTTTACATTCTTATGCAATACGTTATAAGCCAGGGGTTTAATTGTTGCGACATCAACTTCGGCTGCCCATTCCCGCAACAAACTGCCCGTATGCACGGCGCAGGCATTTTGGCGCATCACGACAAGGTGCGCGAGGTTTTGGATGCCGCAGCAAAGTATGAGGCAGACTTGAAGTTGTCGTTGAAGATGCGCCTCGGAAATGTTGACAAAAAAGAGTGTTTGGCTATAATTGATATTATCAACGATTCGCCGCTCAGTTTTGTAACCATTCATCCGAGAATTGGCAAACAGATGTACAAAGGCAGCGTTGATTTGGAGACGTTTGCAGATGTTGCGGCGAGGCTGAAACATCCCGTAGTTTATAATGGTGATATTGTTGATAATGAGAGTTTTAGACGTATTGCAACTATTTTTCCAAACCTAAATGCAGTGATGATTGGGCGCGGAATATTGTCCAATCCGTTTTTGCCCGAAAGCATCAAAACCGGCAATCAAATCTTCGACCGCAAGAAGTATCTGAATTTCATCAATTTACTTATCGAAGGTTATCAAAATCATTTCAACAATTCGGAATATATGACCCTCGACAAGATGAAGACATTTTGGGACTATCCCCTACGCGGCGTTGACAAAAAATGTGTCAAGGCTATACAGAAAGCGAGAACACTGTCGGAATACGTGGCGATGGTGGCTGTGGGGGTGAATGGGGCAATGTAACGTGGTGCGGGCAATATGACGTAAACGGAGCGTACACGAGGTACGCCCCTACGATACCATTATTTTCATATATTCGTCATAACTAATTGTCCGCCCGCCCATAC
>JAFXMJ010000464.1 GCA_017530465.1 Bacteroidales bacterium | reverse complement strand
GTCGGAGGTAAACCACGTCTGCACGATGGGGTTTTGGGCGGATGCGACAGAGGTTGCCGCCATTGCCGCCAGTAATAATGTCTTTCTTTTCATATTAAGTTGTGTTTATGATTTTCGGGTGTAAAGTTAACAACTTTTTTGCTATAACAGCAGGTGTTTATGTTTCAAAAAGTTTCGTAAATGTAACATAAAACATTTTTTTTGCGTTATTATGGTAGCGAATACACTAATTGATGAGGAAATGGGCAATAGCGAATAATAATTTTTGGTTAATTTTTTGCGTTTGACCATTAACGATTGTGAAAATTGGATATTTATGCGTATTTTTGAGAAACTTTTTTAGGATTATGGGAATATTAATGCGTATTATAATTGTTATTGTCGTGTTTGCAATGCCTCTGATGGGGTATTCGCAGATCGACACCCTTCCTATCAATATGCGCGAATTGCTCGACAAGTCCAATATCATCGACGACACCACGCATAGCGAAAAGCACGTAGTAGTCACTGTGGGACGAGGCGACAAGAGTGTTGACGAGTTGCCTGTGACGGTGTACATCATTTGGCACGACGAAATCATCCGCAATGGCTACATTACACTGTGCGACGTATTGAAGTCGGTGCCTGGTCTCAGGGTGTCGCAGCCACATTCGGGCGACTTGGGCGAGGCTTTCTTGCAGCGCGGTATGGTGGGCAATACATATACCAAAATCCTTCTCAACGGCGTTGACATCAAGCCGACAGCTCCTACTGGTATGCCTTTGGGCGCAAATTTGCCAATCCGTCAGGCGGAGCGCATTGAGATTGTGTACGGCCCTGCCGCCGCCAATTACGGCAATGATGCTTGTGGCGGCGTCATCAATATCATCACCAAGCACGATTTCGACAAGACATACGCTTCTGCTGACGCTGTCACGGGTCCCGGCGGATACCATTACATCAATTTTGGCATCGGCGGCAAGTTTGGACGCGGCAAGCACGTGGCGGAATATACTGTTTATGGTTGCAACCTGCGTTACGACGATATGAAAGTCACCGATTATGACAAGGACGACATTTACAACCGTTGGAATTATTTTGCGCAGCGCGACGACGTGTTCACTTATAAGGATGCTGATGGTAATACTCATTCCTTTGCGCCTAACCAAATGACCGCCGAGGTGTACAACAATATGAGGTATCTGACCCAGTTGTCGCAGTTTACGGAGATATTGGGATATAGCGCGGGCTGGCACGGCGATGTCAGCTATCCAGATTTTGCCAAAATATCGCAGGAGGCGGCGCAGACAGGCATCGAGCTTAAATATCAGGGCGTCACTTTTTCTTATAATTACTTGTACCGCAAAGACTTCTCCGCATTGGGTATGACGCCAATGTTTTTCGACTATTCCGACCCCGACAATATGATGGGCGAGAGGATATTGCGCGCCGCAGTGTCGGGCGATTGGGATTTTGGCAATTTTTCCATCAATACGGTGGTGAAATACATCCGCTACCGTATGGACGAAAATTCGCAGCGGCACGTCACCTATTCCAACCTTGTGCAATATGGCTATTCGGCTGGCGACGATATGGGATTTGAGCAGTATTTCACTTATCATCCTGTCAAATACCTTAACCTTTCGGCTGGTTTTACTTACCAATACACCGGCGTATTGCCCTACACCAACGAGACTCCTTATAAATTTGACTTCGATTCGTATCATTGTTTCGCCAAGTCGGTGGATTACACAGATCCGCTGTTTGGCGATTTTGGTATATATCCCTATACTTGCTCCAATACGGGCGCATACGGTCAGGTGGTGTTTGATTGGAACAGGCTTTCAATCACTGGGGGCGCGAGGTACGACAACAATTCTATCTTCGGGCATTTTGTGACGCCGAGGATTGCCGCCCTTGTCAAGATTACAGACCATCTCACATTCCGCGCATCGCGTGGCTACGCCAACAAAATGCCATCGGCACAGCAATTGTATGGTACTACTGCGGTAGATGCATCGATTGCTGTGAATGCCGGACTCCGTCTTAGGGGACAAGAGCCTATGACGGGTGTTACGCTTATTGCCTATCATCAGACTCCTGCCAAACAGCTTGCCCCGGAAAAGATTGCCTCCACCGAATTGGGTCTGAGGTATTATCTCTCCGACAATAAGTATGTGGAGTTTGTGGCATACACCAACCGCATCCGCAACCCCTTGGTGCGCGATTGGTGTGAGCTTGATCCGACGTTGCCTAATGCATACGTAAGGCAGGGCGACGCCACCGAGTACAACGACACTCGCACGTACATCACGCAAAGTGCCGCCGAAGTCAAGCTCCGTGGCTATCAGTGGATTGCGGTTATCAAAGATTGGGTGAAGCCTATGCACCTCAATTTCAAGTGTGGACTTACGATGTCGGGCGGCGGCGAGGAGATTTTGGACAGCGATGCCGGTGTCGATGACGTTAAGCATATCAGCTACATCCGTCAAGTGCCCAAATGTATGGTGCAGTGGTCGGTGGACTTCGATTTCTTGAAGCTATTGCACCTCAGCCTCGAAAACGTATATTGCAGCAAGTGGGCGAGGAAGTATTACCGTGGCAACGACAACAGCTTTTTGTGGTCGACGCCGTATTACAATTTGGACTTGATGTTTACGGTGAAGATGGGCAAGCATTTGGCTGGCTCGATTAAGCTAAACAACGTCTTCAATGCTCAATACGGCGGAATCGACGTTAAAGATATGGACGTGGATCTTCCGTACAATCCGCAGCTCCTGCGGCAGCTCAGGTTTGTGTTGACATACGAGTTTAAGTAGGAGAGGGGAGCTATTGGAGATTAAATGATTGAAAATATATGATGCTAAAAAGGTGGACAGCAATTTTGATTATGACCGTGGCGGTTTGTGCGGGCGCGGAGCTTCGTGCGCAGACTGCTGAGGAGTTGTTGTCACGAGCCGATAGCATCGTAGATGTTGCAAAAAAAGAAAGCGACAAGGAAATTGCAGCATCGCTTTTCAATCAGGCGGCTTACCGTTATCTCTCCGCCGAAGAATACGAAAAGGCAATCACTTACGCCGAAAAATCTCTCATCAATGCGCGTCAGTGCGACCGCAAGGACATCATTTACGACGACAACCTCCTCCTTGCCCGCACCAACACAAAAATAGATGAGGCGGAGTTGGCACTTTATTATTATATAGCCGCTAATAGTGCGTTGGACAAGAAAACGATGGAAGGCACGATAGCCGCCGCCGATATTGATACCGAGATGGGACTTCTGTATTTTGGTCGTCAACATTACGCAAAGGCCGGCGAATTTTTCACAAAGGCGTATGACACCTACAAGGAGGAGGGCGTGCCTGACAAGGTAAAACAGACCACCTGGCATCTCGCTATATGTTCGTATGTGACAGGCGAATATGCCAAATCAGCCAAATATTTTGAAGACATTCTCCGTTTCAACGAGGAGGACGGCGACATCAATGCGCAAAAACAGACGTTGAAACGCCTCGCCGACATTTACCAAAAGCTCGGGCAATACGACAAGGCATTATCAATCAACAAAAAACTCTACGATATATGCGCCACCGACGGCGATACGCCCGCCGCACTCAACGCCCTCAACAACATCGCTTACTGCCAGACCCGTGGCGGCAATCCCAATGAGGCCATCAAGATTTTCAAGCAGCTCAATTCATTGGATATTTTTGAAAACGCAACCGACGACCAGATTGCCGGTACGTACAGCAACATTGGATTGTGTTATCAAAATATGGGCAATGCCAAGGAGGCTTACGAATACCTCGAAAAAGCCGCCGAACTTCGCAAAAACAACAATCAGACCGCCGAATATTCGCAGATTACCAATATCCTCGCGCTCCTTTGCCTCAAAAAACGCGACCTCCACAATGCTGACATTTGGTGCAAGGAGGCTTTGACAGCCGCCGAGAGTACGGGTGATGCACAGCTGAGGGGCGACGCCTACCAGACATACAATCAATTGCTCCAAGCGTCGGGCGATTATGACAAGGCATTGGAAGTATATCAAAACTACCTGAGCCTCAGAGATTCGGCGCAAGTGCAGAAGATGATGTCCGACCGCGAAATCAACGAGGATCTTAGGAAGATGGAAGACGCCGAAAAAGATTTTTCGGAACAGATGGTGGATGCCGAAATCAGCGAACTTACCAACCGTCAGCTCCAACTCCTCGCCGACACCCGTCAGAAGGAAAACGAACTGCTTGCCAAAGACCTCGAAATAAAACAGATGGAACAAGACCGTATGCAGCAGACCCTCTTGCTGACGCAGCAGCAGGCGGAAGCAGCTCGCCGTGAAAAGGCTATCAGCGACTTGAAGGCTCAGCAAGCCGAAGACGCCCTTAAACTCCAAGAGCAGCGCAACAAGGAGTTGGAAGACCAGAAGAAAATCAATGAATTGGAGTCCCAGAAGCAAAAACAGATTCTCGAATTACAAAACGAACAAAAAGATAAAAGAATTTACAAACTGATTTTTGCCTTGTTTGGAGTCATTTTGGTGGTGTTCATCATCATCTTCATCATCGTAAGGAAAAAGAACCGCATCCTCAACGAGCAGAAGGAGGAAATCATCAACAAAAATGCCGACCTGATGCACAAGAACGAGGAAATCAGCATCCAGAAGGAAAACCTCCAAATGGCGAATGACGAGATTATGAACATCAACAATGAGCTTTCGCAGCAGAAGGAAATCATCGAGGCAAAAAACAAGTCAATCACCGACAGTATCGTATATGCGCAGCGCATACAGCAGGCTGTGAGTTCTATGCCCGATTTCTTAGCGGATTACAATATAGAGCATTTTATGTTTTACCGCCCGAAGGAGATTGTGAGCGGCGATTTCTATTGGTTTTTCCACGAGGAAGACACTGTGATTGCCGTGGCAGCCGATTGTACAGGACACGGCGTGCCGGGCGCGTTTATGAGTATGCTCGGTATGTCGCTGTTCAATAAGATTGTCAACGAGAGGAGGATATTCGCCCCCGCGCAGATACTCAACGATATGCGCTCCGAGGTCAAGCGTGCTCTCCATCAAGACAGCATCCACGCCAAAAATAAGGACGGTATGGACTTGTCGCTCGTCAAAATCAATACTGAAACTTTGGTGATGGAATTTGCCGGCGCCAACAACAACGGCTACCTTGTGTCGCATTATCCGAAGGACGAGGAAGACCTCGCCCGTCAGGAGATGGCGCGGCACGAGTTTGTAAATGAGACTCCCGACGGATTTGATAGGCTGCACATTCTGCCCGCCGACAGGATGCCGATTGGTATCCATATCTGCGAAGAAAAAAGTTTCACCGTCAAGACCGCGCAGCTGCGTCACGGCGACCGCATTTACCTGACTTCCGACGGTTTTATCGACCAGTTTGGTGGCACAGACGGTCGCAAATTCCTCACCTCCAATTTTAGCAAAATGCTGTCTGATATATGCCAATTGCCAATGTCGGAGCAGTGCGACAAGGTGATAGAGACCCACGAAAATTGGATTGCCGACCAGTACCCGCAGCTCGACGACATCATTGTCCTGGGCTTGAAGATTGACTGACGGTGCGGTTTTTTATAGAAACACCCTAACTAATAACAACGAGAATGAACCGATTGATTAAGATACTATTGACGATAATATTGGCGGCGACGGCGGGCATTGCCTTCCCTCAGAAAACAATCTCCGGCCGTGTCTATGACAACAACCACCAGCCGCTCATCGGCGCGTCCGTAAGGGTGAAGGGTGCGTCTGTGATGACCCTTTCCAAATCCGACGGCTCTTACACGCTTATGATTCCACAAGGACACGAAAACGACACAGTGGAGATTCAGTACGTAGGATTCAACGACCAATTTTTCCTGCCGACAGGCAACACTCACGACGTTATTTTTGAGGTGGAACAGACCAACACCTTCGACGACATTGTGGTAAGTACCCAGAAGAGGTTGCAGTCGAGCATCGAAGTGCCGATAGCCGTCACAGCCATCGACCAAAACCGTCTCGACGAGCTTTATGCCACGCAGATAGACGAAATCAGTTGTTTTGTGGCAGGGTTTAATAATATCATCCAGGGTCAAAACAAGGCGGGCTACTCCATCCGTGGCGTTACGTCCGATGGTATGGAGAGTTTTTTCCAGCCGAGGATTTCCGTGTTCCTCAATGGTGTTTCGTTTTCGCGTGAGCAGGTCTCGGCAATGGAACCATTTGATATGGAGCGCATTGAGGTCGTAAGAGGCCCACAGGGAACGCTCTTTGGACGCGGCGCGGAGATTGGCGCGGTGAGGTTCATCACCAAGCACCCCGAGGATTATTTTTCGGCAAATTTGAGGCTCAATTATGGCGGCTTCAATCAGCGCGGCGCACAGGGTTACATCAATACGCCAATCAATAGCAGTGTGGCAAATAGGTTTGCATTTAGTTATGATTATCACGATGGCTATATCAACAACCTTGCTGGCGGCAGGCTCAACGGCAAAAATGCAATTGCCCTCCGCAACACCCTCAGCATCAACAAGACGGATGTTTCGTCCCTGAATCTTATCCTTGATTATCAAAACGATAATGCTCCGGGCGTATCTTTCAAGTCGATGAGGATTGCACCCAAGGGCGGCGACACATCGCCATTCACCGCCGCATACCTCAATGGCGGCTCGCATTTGGGATTGGTGCGTCATCTCGGCGGCCTCACTTTGGAATATGAACGCAATCTTGGCGGCAATTTCAATATCTCCAACACCATCGGGGCGCGTGGCGGATACGCCGACGAATATTTTGACGCCGACGGCACATATTTGCACGTGCTCGACGCTCGCGAAAAGTCGAGGTTGATGCAGTTTAGCGAGGAATTTAGGCTCAATTGGAATCGCGGCACCAAGCTGAGCGGATTTGTTGGAGTGGGCGCAATGTACGAATATTGCGAGCATTATATGTACCTGTGCTCCGACCTTCGCCTGCTGTTCCCTATGAGTGTCGCTCCGTCGATGAAGGCATCGATGCAAGATTTGCCATTGCAGGTGTCGGAGGGCGTCAAGAGCGGCATCGGTGCATTCAAGCAGCAATTGCTTGCAAGCTATCCCGCCGAATATGCCGATATGATTTCGCAGGCTCTCGATGGGTTTAGTGATGCGGTCTATGGTCAGATACAGACGGCAATGTCAGCAAATCTCGACAATTGGTTCAAGGATAGCCAGTGGGATCGCACACCCGATTTCTTCAACGACACCAAAAATACCGTGAGCGGCGTGTTGGTCGGTACTCTTAATCAGATGATTGAGTCCAATCCTATGGTGTCGGTGCTGCTCAATGGAATGTCAGCCGAGCAGGTGGTTGGTATGATGGACATCGAAAGCGGCCTCTCTGACTTGAAGCAATTCTCCGACCTCTACTTGGAGCCGTCATACGTGGAGGAGCACACCAACTATTCGCACAACTTTGAGACCGATATTTTTGCCGATGTCAATTGGAATATTGTCAAAAATCTCTACCTGACTATTGGTCTGCGCACCACATACGAAAAGCAGAGGTCGGGCTACAATTCGGCGTCGATGACTGCTCCAATTGTTGGCACTATGGTGTATGAAAATTCGGGCGGCAAGACCTGTTGGGTGGAAGGCGACAATTTTTCTTGGGTTGGTCGTCTTGTGCTCAATTATATGATGGACAGGAGCAACAACGTTTTTCTGTCGGTTTCCAAAGGTCGTCGTCCGGGCGTGGTTTATTTCAATTATTCGCCCGATTCGCCCGTAAAGCTCCGTCCCGAGGAGATTTATAATTTTGAGCTTGGCGTCAAGGGCAACGTCTTGAAAAACACATTGTCGTATGCCGCGTCGGTGTATTATTACAAGTGGCTGCATTTCCAGAGCAGCGCGGCATACACTGCCGAGAATGGCGCACGCGAATATCGCAACAACGACAAGGGCATCGCCAATTGCTTCGGCGCGGAAACGTCGCTGAGGTATAGCTTCAATCGTTATATATCTGTATTTGCCGATTATACTTACTTCAATGGCAAATTCGCCGACAAGGACGAGGACGGCAACCCGCTCGAACTCGCCGGTCATAGTTTCCGCCTTAGCCCCGAACACGCATTTGATTTTGGCGGCGAACTCATATTGCCTGTCAGGGATAGGATGGTGATGTATTTCCGCCCAAATTATTCCTCCAAGAGCAAGCATTATTTTGAGGA
The DNA here is from genome assembly GCA_017530465.1 of Bacteroidales bacterium. Classification (GTDB taxonomy): domain Bacteria; phylum Bacteroidota; class Bacteroidia; order Bacteroidales; family UBA3824; genus UBA3824. The sequence continues at coordinate 2,731 of JAFXMJ010000464.1, read as the reverse complement.
CAGCAACAAGGAGGACATCTCTCAGGACGCTTACAGCATCATCAACGCCACGCTCGGCATCAAGTTTACCAAAAACAGGATGGAATACGATTTTGGCCTTTGGGGCAAAAACATCACCGACACCGAATACCTTATCGACGCTGGCAACGCCGGCGAAGTGATTGGTTTCCCGACATTTGTGGCGGGTGCGCCAGCCAATTTCGGCGTCAAAGTGGCGGTGAAGTTTAGGTAGGGGGGAAATTGAAACTCCAATGAAGCCCGATTAGCGACCTTGCACTACCTCAATCTTTTCATTTAGTGGATTGTCGATATTTGTAGAAACTATTTTCCCATCCTTCCATTCGCAATCCACCGTGATTCCGCCACGCGCACGGAGTCCCTTGAAATGTCCGCTCTGCCAACAGTCGGGGATTGCGGGTAGTATTTTGATGATGCGTGTGCCGTTTGCCTTGACTTCGTGGCTCTGCAAAAGCATCTCCATCAATCCCGCGCTGCCGCCAAAATTGCCGTCTATCTGGAACGGTGGATGCGAGCAAAACATATTTTTGAAAGTTCCCGCGCCTGAGCCTGAATACGAAACTGTGTTGCCCCATTGGTCGGGGGCGCATTTGGTGGTGGTTACGGGGTGCATCAGGTTTTTAAACAATTTGTAAGCGTGGTTGCCGTCGCCAAGACGCGCCCAAAAATTGATTTTCCACGCCCTCGACCAGCCTGTGCCTTCGTCGCCGCGACGTTGCAGGGTCTGACGCGCAGCCTCGTAGAGTTCGGGCGTGTTGATGGTTGTGCCTGGATAAAGCCCAAACAAATGGCTCACGTGTCTGTGAGTCGGCTCTATTTCCTCGTAATCTTCCATCCATTCTTGCAAATAACCTTTGGGCGAAATTTTCATCGGCGGCAATCGTAATGCGGTATTTTTTAGAGTGTTAATGTAATCACCGTCAATACCTAAAACTTCCGCAGCCTCGCACACCGCGCCAAAAATTTCCTGACAAATTTGTGTGTCCATCACAGGCCCTGCACATACGCAACAACGTTTGCCGTCCTTCAAAAATGCGTTTTCGGGCGAGGTGCTTGGACCTGTTACGAGAAAACCTTGATATTCAAAGAGATTGGCTCTCAAAAACTCCGCCGCACCCTTCAAAATCGGGTAAACTCGCGTCAAGTATGCTTTATCTTTTGTAAACTGATAATGCTCCCAAAGTTGCAACGCAATCCACGCGCCGCCGGTGAAAGTTGCACCCCAAGTGGGGTTTTCGGCTGGCGCGGTAAAATGCCACGCATTAGCCAATACGTGTCCCGCCCAACCGCCTGTGCCATAGAAAGTTTTGGCGGTCTGTTCGCCCGACGGCACAATGCCTTCCACGTAACGAGTGATTGGTTCCGAAAGGTCGCTGAGGTTGCCCGGTTCCATAGGCCAATGGTTCATTTGTACGTTGATATTCAGGTGGTAATCACCGTTCCAAGCCGTGTGGAGAGCGTCAGCCCAAATTCCCTGCAAATTGGGCGGCAAAGTTGCATTGACGCTCGAACATATAAACAAGTAACGTCCAAACTGCAAGTACAACGCGGCGGAGTCGGCGGATTGGGTTTCGGAATTGTCGATTGCCACCTCCACGCGGTCAAAATATTTTTTGTATTCGCAGATGTGTGAGTTTTTCAGGTTGTCATAATCGATTTTTGCCGCATCGTCCAATGATTTTTGCACATTATTTTGTATTGTTGCAAAATCTTTATGCTCTTGATTGTCGATGATTTTTTTGTAATCTGTCGCGGCTGCAATCATTATAACGGCTTGGTTTTTAGATTGTTTGATGATTTTTGCTTTTGTGTAGAACCTGACGCCGTCCTTCTGTTCGTCGCCGCTGTCGAGGATGCCTTGCATCACCATCGTGGAATCCGTTTTGCTGAAATCTGTGCGACTGTTTCCCCGCTGAAAGTCCATCGAAAATTTGAGCGGCGCGTTTTCGGTTTCCAATTTGATGACAATTACATTTTGCGGAATCGACACAAAATATTCGCGGTGGAATTTTGCGGGCTTGCCGTTGTAATTGAATGAGAATGAAGTGTTTGCAACGGCATTGTTGAGCGACAAATATCGGTTGTAATCCGTAAAAGCCGTATCCGTGCCAAACATTTCCGAAAAGTCAATCACAAACTTTCCGAGCGTCTGGTAACAGCCATATTTAGGATTTTCGCCGCCATTGCCCGTACACGTAAAATGCTGTTGCATAAGGTCTTGTGCGGCGAGGTTGTCGCCTTCGATGAGTTTTTTGCGGATTTCGGGCAGGAATTTGAGCGCGTCGGGGTTGGAAGCGTCCCATTCGCAGCCGCTCCACATCGTTTCTTCGTTGAGAACGAGTGTTTCTTTGGTGATTCCGCCGTCGGGCATCGCGCCAAGTGAGCCGTTGCCGAGGGGCAAGGTTTCCTCCCACATTTCGGCGGGTGTGCTGAATGTAATATTCAGTGTGTCAGCGGTTTCGGTGTTTTTGGTGTCTGCGCAACCAATCAGAGTTGCGATACAAAGTAGCAATGTAAATTTTCTCATTTTGTAATTGGATTTTGTTTGCTACAAAAATAATAAAAATTTTTTTTCCGCCAATCCGAAAATTTCAATTATATTTGTCAAACAAAAATTAATGTCTATGAAAATAATTTTACATTATATTTTGCTAATTGTGTTATACACTATTGCCGCTTGTGGTGGTGGCAGTAAAGATGTAAATAATAATAC
>JAFXMJ010000463.1 GCA_017530465.1 Bacteroidales bacterium | reverse complement strand
ATGGGCATCATCTTGTGATTGACCTTTGCACCAATGCAGTTGCGCGCTTTTTCGGGGTCGTTGATGTAGGCATAATCAAGCACAGACGCGCCCGCCGGCAATGTTGTAACCGCGCCATCGGGCGAATACACCGAAATCTCGTCGGAGAGCAACAGCTTGAAATTCTCCATGAAATCGAAGTTGCTGTTGTTGGGGTCTTCGAGCTTGTCTTTGAGGAGTTTGAGCTTGTCGTCAAATTCTGCCTTCTTGTCCTTGATTCCCTTGTACTTCCAATGCGCCGCAAAACCATATTCGGCTATCTCGTCCATGCGCTCGGAGCGTATCTGAATCTCCACCCAACGCTTGTTTGGCTCGTCATAGACTGTCATGTGGTAAGCCTCGTAGCCGTTTTCCTTGGGCACGGTAACCCAGTCGCGGGTGCGCTCGGGATGCACGTAAAGTCCTTCGGAGATGATTTTTACGATGTTCATGCACTCCTCTTTCTCCTTGTTGGGGTCTTTTGGGGTGAAGATGATGCGTATCGCAAAACGGTCGTAAACTTGGTCGAAGGTTACGTGCTTTTTCTTCATCTTCTGATAGATGGAGTATATGCTTTTTGGGCGTCCCTTTACGTCAAACTTGATTCCGTTTTGCACCAATTTGGCGATGATGGGCAGGGTGAATTTGTTGATGTAATTTTTGGATTCGTTTTCCGTCAATTGCATCAACGAATTTATTTCGTCGTATTCCTTGCGGTTGAGGTATTTGAAGGCGAGGGTCTCGAGTTCTGTCTTTATCTTATTGAGCCCGATGCGGTGAGCAAGGCGCACGTATATCTGCATGGTCTCGTATGCCACCTTGTATTGAGATTCGGGCGAGCGCACTTCGAGGGTGCGGAGGTTGGTGAGGCGGTCGGCAAATTTGATGAGGATGACGCGGAAGTCGCCGGTCAATCCGTAAATCATATTTTCATAGACCTTTGGGTCCATGTCCTTGAAATATTCGCTCGTGCCCTTGATGCGCACCAACGAATCCACGATGACAGCAATCTTTTCGCCGAAAAGGTTGGCGATGTCTTCCTTCTTGTAGTCGGTCTGGAAAGTGATTTCGTGCAGCAACGCCGCCGCCGCGCCTATTGCGTCGAGCCCGATGTCCTGCACCACAATGCTCATCACATCAAAGAGATGGTAGATGAAGCTGTCGCCGGTATGCCTCTTCTGACCGTGATAGACATCCCTTGCCAAAGCATACGCCTTGCGCACAAGGGACTTGTCGTCCTCAGTCTTGAAATAACGGTCGCCCACCAACAGCTGCTCAAACATCCTGTCGGTGTCCTCCTCCGTATAAGGCTTGCGGTGAAGTATCACCTCCGCCGGTGTCTTTTCCTGACTTGCTATGTTGACATCTGCCATGTTGAGTTTTTTTAATTATTCGCTTTTGGTTGTAATGGTCAGGCGCAGCCGCTGTCCGCAGTGCGGGCAAGTGAGTGCAGCGCCGTCGCCTTCTGGTTCTTGGTCATCGGTATCCTTTCCCTTTTCGAGTTCTTTTTTCTTTGCCTCTTTCTTCTCATTCACTTTCTCCAAAAAACCCGCGCTGATGATACCCGTAGGCATCGCCACAAGTCCTATGCCGAGGAGTGCCATTATTGACGCGATAGCCTTGCCCGCGAAAGTGATAGGATACACATCGCCGTAGCCTATTGTTGTCATAGTAACGATAGCCCACCATAGGCAACTGAGCACGTTTGGGAAATTATTTGAATTTTCATCGCGTTCGGCGTAAAACATCAGGAACGAGGAAATTATCATAATGATGATGATGAGTCCCATAATGACACCAATCTCGCTGCGCTTATCCTTGATTACCTGAACGATGTCTTTCATGGATTCGTTGTACCTGGTGATTTTGAACACCCTAAAAAATCTCATGAGCCTTAGCATCCTCAACATCCTGGAATCGAAATCCGACAAGTAGAATGGCAATATCGAGAGCAGGTCGATTATGCCGGCTGGCGAAATCACATAATGCCATATTTTGGATCTTCTGTCTTTGCCCGGATTCTCAGGGTCGAGGTGCGCCGTAAGTATCCTGATGGCATATTCTATGGAGAATACTATTACCGTAAAGTAATCAAACGAATCGAAATATGGTTTATATGCTTTATATATAGCCTTATCGGTTTCGAGTGCCATTTCACCTACCGACAGCACAATAAGAATCATTAGGAAATAGTTGAACACTTTTGAGATGTTCGGCCAATTTCCCAATTCGTCTTTTTCCCTTACAAGGTAATATAGGGCTTTTTCTATGTCTTGCATCGGCTTCATTTCATGTTGCTCTTTTTTTTAAAATTTCAACCTTGCGTCGGGAGCCAAGTCCATCGCCGCAAATTCGCCCTTCAAATACTTGTAATATCCCGCGCCCGCTATCATTGCGGCGTTGTCGGTGGTAAATTTGCGCTCCGGGATGAACACCTTCCAGCCTCTCTTTTTGGCGGTGGCAACAAGCGTGTCGCGCAACTCCGAGTTTGCAGCCACGCCGCCGCCGATGGTTATCTCGCGGATGCCAGTCTCCTTGACCGCCTTGGCGAGTTTGTCTATGAGGATGCTCACGATGGTGTATTGCAACGAGGCGCACAGGTCGTCAAGATGCGCGTCGATAAAATCCGGCTCCTCCTTCATCTTGTCCCTCAGCGTGTAGAGAAACGATGTCTTCAGCCCCGAAAAACTGAAATCCAAGCCCGGAATGTTAGGCTTGGCAAATTTATACGCATTGGGGTTGCCCTGGTGCGCGTGCTTGTCGATGACGGGGCCGCCCGGATAGCCGAGAGCCATCACCTTGGCGCACTTGTCGAACGCCTCGCCCGCCGCGTCGTCTAT
>JAFXMJ010000462.1 GCA_017530465.1 Bacteroidales bacterium | reverse complement strand
CTTGCCCGCCCTGCCCGACAATTTGAAGGAAGGCAGTTACAAGGGCTTGGTGGCGAGAGGCGGCTTTGTGGTTGATGTCAATTGGCAAGACGGCAAAATCACCACGGCTGTCATCACCTCGCGCATCGGCGGCCTCCTGAGAATCCGCTCCGCAGTACCATTGCAAGGCGACGGACTCCGCCCCGCAAATCCTTCGGTAAATAATCCTCTCCTTGCGCCCGCCGAAGTTGCCGCGCCGAAGATTTCACCTGAATCCACAATCCAAGCCCCCGCCCCGACCAAGTATTATGAATACGACGTCGAGACGCAAGAAGGACAAGAGATAAGGTTGAGCGCAGAATAAGATTCACGACGATTTCAACGTAGTGTTTTAATAATCGTTAATTGTTATAAATTATGGCATTTGACCTATCAAAAATCAAAAACGAAGAAGACTTTTGGCAACATATTGAGGAATTATCAGATGATGACATCGATATACTATGCAATGCAGGTATTGTCAATAGCGATCCCGATGTGGATTTCGACGATTTTGAATTACCACTTGATTGTATTAAGTAATCTTTGTTTTACAACTACAACAGCGTTGTGAATTGCAACCAAACCAAATTTCCCGAAAATTTCTTTTTTGAAGTTTTCGGGAATTTTTTGTCAAAACATCTAACGCTTAGAAATTAAGAAATAAATTTGTGCGCTCTGCAATATTTTTTTCACCCTTTTCGTTATCAAACTATACAACTTTTAATAATAAATTGTACAGTTAAATAAAAATGGAAGCAAAACTCGGAAATATAATGCGAACTTGCGAACTAAAAAAGCACGGCTTTTATTACAAACGGATAAAACAGATGCTCGACAGCGGCGAAATAGAACAAGTAAGGAGAGGTTTTTATAGATTTCAGGACGAAATGTCGTTGTCGGATGTCCCTGTCTTGACAAAACTTTTCCCTGACGGCGTAATCTGTTTGGAAAGTGCGCTTGACTTTTACGGCTACACCGACCGGGTTCCATCCGAATGGCATTTGGCTGTGGACAGCCGCAGCGCAAGGGCAAGGTTCAAGATTGACTTTCCCATTGTCAAACCTCATTTTATAAAGACGAATCGTTACACTATCGGCATCACCGATGCAGAAATAGACGGCACAAGAATAAAAATCTATGATAAAGAACGGACAATTTGCGACATTCTGTTGCACCGCAACAAGATTGACGCAGAGGTTTTTAACACTGCGATTAAACGTTACGCCGCCGACAATGGCAAAAACATCCATAATCTTATCAAATACTCACAAATTCTTCACGTAGAAAAAAAAGTAAGGGAGGTACTCGGAATATGGCTGTAAAAAACATCACTGCCTCGGTTTTGGCGCGGCTCAAACAACAATCAAAGACAATCAATCTGCCTTTACAAACTACATTGCAACTATTTGTGCAAGAGGAGTTTTTGCGGCGGCTTTCGCTGTCGAAGTACGTGGGCAATATGATTTTGAAGGGTGGAATGTTCATTTATACCTTGACGGAGTTTGATTCTCGTCCCACCCGCGACATTGATTTTATGCTCCGCAACATCAACAATAGCCTTGAAAACATCAAAAACGTTATGCAAGAGATTTGTAACGTGCAAACAGGCAACGATTTTATAAACATCCAAATTATTGGAAACGAACACATTACGGTTGCAAATCAATATCCGGGAATTAAGACACGTTTTTTGGCGAAGATTGCCAACGTCAGAATCCCGTTTTCTATTGATGTAGGAATTGACGACGTGGTTATTCCGCAACCCGTTAAACGCAAGATAGTTACAAGACTCAATGGTTTTGCACAACCCGAAGTTTTCACATATTCGCTTGAAAGCACAATTGCCGAAAAATTTGATGCAATCATCTGCCGTATGTCGCTGACAAGTAGGATGAAAGACTTTTATGACATATACTATTTGTCAGGTATGTTCGACTTTGACGGAGCGGTCTTGACCGAGGCGTTGCGCGGAACTTTGCAACACCGCAATCGCAGTCTTACGGAAACACTTTTTGCAGAAATTAACGCTTTCAAAACCAACAACTCGTTGATCTCTTTGTGGAATGTATTTGCACCCGCCCAAAATGCGAAACTGCGTTTTGAAATTGTAATACAGCGAATTATAGATTTCCTTGAACCAATCTATCATTGTGTATTGCAAGACAAGGTGTTAGACAGCAAATGGATTTGCAGCGAAACAAGGTGGAGATAAAATTTCCCGAAAATTTCTTTTTTGAAGTTTTCGGGAATTTTTTTATATTTGCCGTTGTAAACAAAAAAATCACAAGTTATGACACAAGTAGCATTACACGGACTTTTTGACTATATCACAACGCTCAACCTCTCCGACAGAAGCTTGGATTGGCTGACCGACAAGTTGCAGTCCATCAAGAAGAAAAGAAAAGCCCAAGCCATCGACCCCGAAATCGCCAAAATTCCAGAGCAATACCGCTGCGACCCGTATAAAATCAGCCCTTCGGGCGACCCATTCTTCGCAGACAAGAGGAATGTGGAAAAATTGAATCGCATACTCAACGACAAGGAAGCAATGGAAGATTCGGGTGTCGAACTGCAATCTCGCCAAGACATCGAACGTTATTTGGGATAATTCACGACGATACGGTAGTTGTTTTGGTGCTTTCATTGATGGATCATTACGGGGACAAGT
>JAFXMJ010000461.1 GCA_017530465.1 Bacteroidales bacterium | reverse complement strand
GGAAAAACCTTGGAGGCTCTTGGGATAATTTTTGCGTTTGATTTGAGAGATGGCGGAGTCGGCTGTCTTGTCGTATTTAAGTTCAATGACTATCGCAGGGCGCGGCGACTTGGGCAACGGAATGAAAACCATATCAGCAAAACCTTTGCCCGTAGGCAGTTCGTGAAAAATCTTGTAAAAAGGTTTGGCAGCATAATAAGCCAACGTTATAGCGCACCGCATTGAGTTTTCGTCGTTGAATTCCAATATTGACGACGCCTCAAAATGATAGTCGTCGAAGGCACGCGCCACTTTGTCTTTGCAGAGGTTGATGGTGTCTTCCAATAGTTGTCGCGACTGCCCAACCGCTTTGGACAACTCTTTCCAACCCGCAAAGCGGACGGCGCTTCTGAACTCTGCGCTAACTTCTGTGTTAGGAATCCTTACAGATTGAGTTTCAGGGTTGTACGACAAATATCCAAGATGTGCCAACAATGTCAGCACGTCGTCACTCGTCTCGATGTTTTTCATATCGTTGCGGAAACTTGTCGGTTCTATTACCACTTCTTCACCATTCATCATCTTGATGATTTTTGTGCGCACTTGGTCGGCATCGATGTTCAGGTAACTTTCTATCGCCATAAACGACGCTGTCCTTGACCAAAAACTGTCGTATGTGCGGTACTCAATGGATTGCATCACGGAATTAGGGTTGAACATCGATTTTTCTTCGCCGATGATGTAGCCGTCGTATGCGTGTTTCATCAGTTCGAGGTTCATATTGTGTGTTTTGCATAGCGTTTCTACTTCCGTCTCTGTAAATCCGTAATATTTAGCGGTGTTGGCGGGATAAATGATGCTGTATTCTCTGAAATTGTTCAACGCCGATTGCGTCTTAATCTTGATTATCGGCAGAATGCCCGTCATATATACAAGGAGAAATACATTGTTCGCTTTGTTAGTCTTGAACATCGAGCGCAGAAAGTTGACATATTCGTCTTGAATTTCTTGTGTAACATCTCTTACGAGCATATCCCACTCATCGATAATCAGGATAAAGCGGTCGCCTGTCTTTTTGTTGATTTCGGCAAGGGCAACGCCAAGTTCGTTCTGTTCTTCCAAAATATTTTCATAAGTTTCCCTCAGGTCGGCAACAATCCTTTGTTGCGCCACTCTCAGTTTATCTTTGTCGGGGATGTTAGCAAATTCATTCCAATCGATGTATATTGTCGGATACTTGTTGAGATGTTTTTCATAATCAGGCGACTTGGTGATTTCCAAACCTTTAAAAAGCTCCTTTGAATCTGATTTTCTGTCGTAATACGCATACGCCATCTTTGCCGCCACTGACTTGCCAAAACGTCGTGGGCGGGATACGCACATAAAACTATTTTCGGTGTCCATATTCTTGTTAAGAATATTCAGCAACCCTGACTTATCGGTAAAATCACTGTTTAAGATACGTCTGAAAGGCAAATTTCCATTGTCGATATACTGTCCCATAGTAATCCTGATTATAGTTTCTGCAAATGTAGCGTTTTATCTTTGATTTGACAAAAATATTTTCAAACATTTTTGATTATTTCATTTCCCTGTCAAAAACTAAACTTCACTTTTGCCTAAGTATTGGTGGCTATCATTTTCGGGGAAAAACTGCAATTCTCCATTTTTTTTAATGTAATCTTTCACCATCAAAAATGCCGTAAGAAAAACTATTCTGCCGAAATTTGCGCCGTAAAAACAATGCATAATTCATAATGCATAATTCATAATAGTTATGACACAAAACGGATATTTAGATATGCAGTTGCTCCGCTTTTCGACGGCGGGCAGCGTTGACGACGGAAAATCTACACTCATTGGCAGACTTTTGTACGATTCTAAGTCGATTTTTGAAGACCAACTCGAAGCCGTGGAACAGGCATCAAAAAGTCGTGGTAATGAGGAGGTTAACCTTGCTCTCCTTACCGACGGTCTCAAAGCCGAGCGCGAACAGGGCATCACTATCGACGTGGCTTACAGATATTTTGCCACTCCAAAACGCAAATTTATCATCGCCGACACTCCGGGGCACATTCAGTACACCCGAAATATGGTTACAGGTGCTTCTACGGCAGATTTAGCGATTATTCTTATTGACGCACGACACGGTGTAATGGAGCAAACCATCCGCCACTCATTTATTGCATCACTCCTCGGAATCCGCAATATTGTGGTGTGTATCAACAAGATGGACTTGGTGGATTTTTCTAAGGAGGTTTTTGACAAGATTATTGCCGACTACAACATAATGTCTAAACACCTTGATATTCCGGCAGTTGACTTTATTCCCATCAGTGCCAAAAACGGCGACAATGTGGTTAATAAATCCGAAAACACGCCTTGGTACACCGGCAAACCGCTTTTGGAATATTTGGAAACTGTTGAAATCAAAAAGTCTGATAATCAGGGCTTCCGAATGGCTGTGCAGTACGTTGTTAGACCAATTAGCGACAAGTTCGCCGATTTTCGCGGCTATTCGGGACGCATTGCACAGGGCGTTATCAAAGAGGGCGACAAGGTAAAAATCCTTCCGTCGGGCTTAACGTCCACTGTTAAAGGTATTTACAACGGCAAAGACCAACTTCCCGAAGCACAGGAAGGCGAATCGGTTGACATCACTCTCACCGACGACATCGACATTTCTCGCGGCGACTTTTTGGTGTCATACGATGACAACATTCCACAAGTGGGTAATCAGTTTACGCTGAATATCTGTTGGTTTAACCCCTCGCCAATGCAACTCCGCAAAAAATACATCGTCCGCCACGCCACACAAGAAGTTCAGGGCTTGTTTACAGCGATAGATTTCCGCGTTGACATCTCCACCCAAGAAAAACTTTCGGGCGTCAACGAACTCCAACTCAACGACATCGCACAAGTACAACTCAAAACCGCCCAACCCTTGATTTTTGAAAGTTACTACAAAAACAAAGTAACCGGCTCGCTGATATTCGTTGACCCGTTTACGTTTGAGACCGT
>JAFXMJ010000460.1 GCA_017530465.1 Bacteroidales bacterium | reverse complement strand
GGGTCCGCAGACGAGCGGAGGATTTTCGATGCTGCGGAGATAGTCGGCGAGACCGTCGATGAGCGGCACTTCGGGGCCTACTACCACGAGGTCGATTTTGAGGTCAGTAACAGCCTTTTTAACGCTCTCAAAATCAGATACCTTAATATCCAAATTTTGAGCGATGCCCGCGATTCCGGGGTTGCCCGGCGCGGCGTATAGTTTTGTGAGACGGGGGCTTTGGGCTATCTTCCACGCAAGCGCGCTCTCCCTTCCGCCCGATCCTATCAGTAAGACGTTCATATTAATATGATTTGAATGATTTAATTTGGTGTCAAAGGTAAGAAAAAATTTTCAAACTTTTTATTTTGCGTAAAAAAATCCTTATCTTTGCCCCAAAACTAACGCACAAACCATGATACTCAAACAGGCAAAGCAAAACGGCATCGACATCATCATCGCAATAGCAATAATATTGGGACTGATTGTGCCGTCGATGTTCTTGTCGAATATTAGGCCATACATCATCCCGCCTGAAAACGGGATGCCGCTGTTCAACACCATTTACGAAAACCTTTTTGGCGGGCAAATAACGGCGTGGACACAAGTATCGGCACTTCTATTGATTTTCGTGGAGATTTCGCTGTTGGTGATGCTCAATTCCGACTTTGAACTCACCCGAGCGAAACCGACGTTATTTACGTTGGGATTTTTGGTATTGTCGCTTACATACATACCTTGCAACACACTATTGCCCGAGCAGATAGCCAACATCTTCATCACCCTCGGGCTCATCAAAATATTTGCGTGTCATAGTATGGACAATGCCACGCACACATTCTTTGACGCAGGATTGTTTTTTGGCATTGGATTCCTGTTTTGCGCTCCGGCAGTGATAATGTTGGTGGTGGGGCTGATTGCAATCATTATGTTCCGTCCGTTAAAAGGCAACGAACTGATAATGTTTGTGTTGGGCTTTTTCACTCCAGCATTTTTCTATATCACAATATATTATCTGACAGAGGGGACGTTGGATCCGCTCAAAGATTTTATACAGGCAAAAATCAATGATTCTCGCTTGCATACAATCACTTACAACACTGTCATCTGCCTTGCCGCCGATGCCGTGCAACTCGTCATTGCAAGTGCGTTGATTTTCGGCGATTATTCCAAATACAACCTCTTCCACAGCCGCGCTTACAGGCTGTTGCTGATAATGTTTGTGGCGATATGCTGTTCGTATTTCGTGCCTATGTTTAGCCTTCAAACAATGAGAATGACCACCCTGCCCGTCACAATACTCTTTGTAACAGTATTTTACGACAGCAAACCGTCGCTGATGCTCGACGTATTTTTCGTAATATTTGTATTAGGCAATATGGCGTTACAATTGCTGTGGTACAGGCTGTAATTACCTTGTATAAATCTCCACTTCAGTGCCTTCAAGTCCATCGGCGGCAGCTCGCACTACCACCCTGCCGTCCTCGCCACGGATGGTACGGACGATGCAAAGGCACTTGCCATTGAAAGCCGAATGTTGCGTACCCTTGAAACTCTCATGGCAACATTGGTCGCCATTGTCAAGTCCCACAATCTCAGCCGGGCCCTCAACAGTGAACTTAATCATATTGTTTGCATCAGGCACTCTAACGCCTTTCGCATCAACTACATCCACGGTTATAAAACTCAAATCCTGACCGTCTGCCGCCAATGAATATCTATCGGCGGAGGAAGCAAGACGAGACGGGCTGCCCGCCGTGCGCACGATGTCGGAGATTTCGATGTCGTCAATAGAATGACCCACTGCCTTCAATTCGCCGGGCTTGAATGGTACTTTCCACATAAAGTGCAAGTCACCTTCTTTATGTTCCTGTTTGCCAAGAGATTCGCCGTTCAGGAAAAGTTCCACATCCTTCATATTAGAATAGGCAATTACATCCACAATGTCGCCTTCTTTCCAATTCCAATGCGGCAACAGATGCAGCACAAGGTCGTCGGTCCACAACGATTTATAAAGGTAATATACATCCTTCGGGAAGCCTGCGAGGTCTATGATTCCAAAATACGAACTCCTTGCAGGCCAGCCGTATGGCGTGGGTTCGCCAAGGTAATCAAAGCCTGTCCAGACAAAAATGCCCGACACCCACGGATATTTCATATATTCCTTCAATGTGGTCTCGTGCGTCGAACCCCACGGTGCGCGTACATTGTCGTAGGCGGAGCATTTGTGATGTTCGGTCTCAAAGGGAATGTCCCAACGCACAGGCCAGAGATACTGAGTGTCGGCGGGGGCTATGTAATTGCCACGAGTCTGCAACGCCGAGGTAGATTCGGTGATTACAAGCGGCATATTTGGGAACTTCTTCTTGAACGCCTCGCCCCAATTATATTCGTGGTAATTGAAGCCAATGATGTCGAGCGCATTTGACTTGAAAAGAAGATTGTGCGGCTCGGTCTCATTGTTGCCAGTGAGGACGGGACGTGTTGAATCGATACTTTTGACAATATCTACCAACTTCTTGCACAACAACGAATTGACATGCATCTCGGAAGTCTTGTTTTGGTCGTCATTTTTGGAAAGCTGCGCGGCAAAATTAAACATCAAGTTTGCCTTCTCAATGCTGAGGGTGTCGGTGCTGATGTCGTGCCACTGCTCAAGGATTTCATTACCAATACTCCACATAATCACCGAGGGATGGTTGCGGTCGCGCTTGATGAAGTCGGTGAGGTCGCGCTCGTGCCATTCGGCGAAATATTTGGCGTAATCGTTGGGCGACTTTTTGCGCGCCCACATATCAAACGCCTCATCCATCACGAGGAAACCCATTGAGTCACAAAGATTTAATAATTCAGGCGCAGGAGGATTGTGCGACGTGCGGATGGCATTACAACCCATCTCGCGCAATATCTCCAGCTGACGCTGCAATGCTCTATGATTGACCGCCGCACCCAACGCGCCGAGGTCGTGGTGATTGCATACACCGTTGATTTTCATTGGGTTGCCGTTGATGGAAAAACCTTTGTCGGCATCAAATTCAAAGTATCGTATTCCAAACGTCGTGGAATATTCGTCCACAACCTTGCCGTTGCTGCTTGCCGTAAGGCGCGCCTCATACACCCTCGGCGACTTTGGCGACCAAAGTTTTGGACTATCGACAGCAATGTCCTCAAATGTCTTCACGACGCCCGCCTGCACTTTGTCTTGCACCGTTGCAACAATCTCGCCGCCAGGCGCAAGTATCTCCACTTTGACATCGCAATCCTCAGTACCCGACACCGACAATGCAACGTTCAATTTGGCATTGTCGGCGGAAATATCGTGGGCGAACACAAAAACTTCTTTGCCTATAAAATGCGTCTTGTCAAGCACTTTGAGCCTCACATTTCGATAAATACCTGAACCTGAATACCAACGAGAATTTGGCTGGTCGGTATTATCCACCGTCACGGCAAGCACATTGTCGCCGCTCTTATTGAGGAGGTCGGTGACGTCGTATTCAAAACCAATGTAGCCATTAGGACGGAATCCCGCCTTCTTGCCATTGACATACACCGTACTCTGCCAATACACGCCGTCGAAACAAATGTAAACACGCTTGCCATCAGCAAGGTCTGGGGTCTTGAAATGCTTGCGATAGACGCCATATCCGCCCGGCAATGCGCCTCCGCCCGGTGTGGCAGGATTGTCGGCACTAAATGCACCCTCGATGCTCCAATCGTGCGGCAAATTGAGTGTGCGCCATTGTTTGTCGTTGTATTCAGGCGCAACGGCGGTGGAATCGGCATCCAACGAAAAACGCCAGCCTTCGTTGAAATTGTCATTCTGCTTGGCGCAGGATGCCATCAACGCTATTATAGGGATCAAAAGTAATGTCTTTTTCATATTGCTGTCAAATTTTTATCCGAAACAAAGTTAAACTATTGGCAGCAATTACGCAAAAAAATTATTCATTAAATCAAATATATTTTACACATACAAATTGACATAAATGAATAAAATGGATAAAAAACGGATAATTAAACAGGATAGCCCTCACGGGCCACCCTTAGCGATGTCGCGCCCCTTGGCGCTACGAATAGCACCAAAGGTGCGACACCTTCAAGGGTAGTCCGTGAGGGCTACCATACCGATACAAAACATTGGTTATTGCATCATCC
>JAFXMJ010000459.1 GCA_017530465.1 Bacteroidales bacterium | reverse complement strand
ATTTCTGAAGACGTTTTAATTCATCCCTGCTATATGCGGGCACTTTCAGATTCGGTATCTTAATGTCATGGAGCTCAATAATATTACTGTCAAGCCACTCTCCGTAAGGTTCTTTGTGTGCATAACGCTCTTTAAGCTCTTCATCTTCTATAATCCTGCCCTTTACGGTATCAACCAGAAGCATCTTTCCGGGATGAAGTCTTTCCTTTTTTATGATATGTTCCTCATCAAATTCAAGGACACCTACTTCACTTGCAAGGATCAGTCTGTCATCATCGGTCACATAATATCTTGAAGGACGAAGTCCGTTGCGGTCAAGAATTGCTCCCATTATATCACCGTCGGAAAATACGATTGAAGCCGGTCCGTCCCAAGGCTCCATCATGGTTGCATAATACTGATAGAAATCCCTTTCCTCCTGAGATAAGGTCTCATTATGTGCCCAAGGCTCGGGTATTGCGATCATTGCCGCCAACGGAAGTTCCATACCGCTCATCATAAGGAATTCCAATGTATTATCCAGCATTGCCGAATCAGAACCGCTCTGTGATATAACAGGAAGAACTTTGGTCATATCTTCTTCCGAGAATGCATGGGTATGCATGGTCTCTTCACGGGCAAGCATTTTATCTGCATTTCCCTTGATTGTATTTATTTCGCCATTGTGAACAATAAGCCTGTTAGGATGAGCTCTGTTCCAGCTGGGTGTTGTATTTGTTGAAAAACGTGAATGAACCATTGCTATTGCTGATTCGTAATCCTTATCCATAAGGTCCTTAAAGAATGTACGAAGCTGTCCAACAAGGAACATTCCTTTATAAACTATAGTCCTGCATGAAAGCGAAGGAATGTATGTATCTACATTACTCTGTTCAAATTCACGGCGGACAATGTAAAGAATCCTGTCAAAATCAAGGTCGCTTTTAATCTCAGTTGTATTAGAACCTGTCTTTATTTCCGCCGGTCTTTTTATAAATATCTGATAGATATTCGGCATGCATTCAAGTGCCTTTGTACCGAGTACTGTAGGATCGGTTCCGACTTTTCTGAAACCAAGTATCTCAAGACCGTTTTTCTTTATTATCACTTCAAGCATTGCCTTGGCCTGGCGCATCTGAAGTTCATTCTGCGGGAAAAAGATCATGCCGACACCATAGTCTCTTTTTTCGGGAAGCTCGATATTCTGCTGCTTCAATACTTTTTTGAAAAACTTGTGGGGTACCTGGGTAAGTATACCGACGCCGTCACCGGTCTTTCCTTCCGCATCCTTACCTGCCCTGTGCTCTAAGTTTTCAACTATTGAAAGAGCATCTGCCACAATTCCGTGCCCGGCTTTTCCTTTTACATTTACTATTGCTCCGATACCACAGTTATCATGTTCAAATTCCGGACTGTATAAACCTTTTTTATTCACTTCATCCAACGTAATTTTCATAGTACTTTTTAATCCTCCAGGGTCATGATCGATAATTGATGATTGACGTTATAAATTTGTGTACCCCATCAAATATTCATCAACTTCCTTAGCCGCAGCTTTTCCTTCTGCTATGGCACGGACAACTAAGGATTGTCCGATATGCATATCACCGGCAGTAAAAATCTTGGATTTAATCAAGGACACTTTTATAATAATGGTTTCGTATGCGGCGTTGACATTTGCAATCATCTGGCCCGCAGCGCGTTGGATGGGCACGTTTTTTATGGATGTCAACGAAACCGAAGTCTTGGACAATACAGAATTGTTTTTGCATTGTTCGGTAACATTCTACTTGCTACTCGGCTCGCTGTGCATCATCCGTTATTGCATACAGGGCATCGGATATACCAAGTTGGCGATGTTTAGCGGCGTGGCGGAAATGGTGGCGCGCATTTTGGTGAGCCTCTTTGCCGTGCCAACATTCGGCTATATTGCCGTCTGCCTTGGCGACCCGACGGCGTGGTTGGCGGCGGATATGTTTCTCGTACCAGCATTTATATGGGTCTGGCGACAGATACGAGTTCCAGTCAACAAATAAAAAAACTCTCAAAAATTACGGCTAATTCAAAAATTATCCGTATAATTGCACTATGAAAATCACATTAGAAACACCTCAATACTTCCAGGGACAAGGCCGGAGAGAGTATCAGCAAGACAGGTACAAAATCTCCGACAGCGGACGCTATTTCATCGTCTGCGACGGTATGGGCGGGCACAAGGACGGCGACGTGGCAGCCCAGACGGTTTGTTGTGCCCTCGCCGCATATTTTGAGACCAATCCGCCCGACAATTATATCATAACGCCCGAATACATCGACAAGGCAGTAATTTTTGCATACGACGAACTCGACAAAAAAGACAAAGACCCGTGGGCGTTGATGAATATGGGCACCACAATGACGTGCGTTTATTTTGGCGACAATGGCGCACTTGTAGCCCACACCGGCGACAGCAGGGTCTATCAAATCCGCCCAAAATATTACTTCCCGCTCAACTGCCAGATAGCCACAATATTGGAGACCAAAGACCATTCGTATGTCCAGCAACTCATCGACGAAGGCAAAATCACCAAGGAACAGGCGAAAAAACATCCCGACCGCAATATCATAACTAAATGTATGACAGCACATTCCGATAGAGATATGCCGGAATATAATAGTTGCAGCGTTATGGATGGCGACTACTTTTTCCTCTGCACCGACGGCGTTTTGGAAAACATAACGCCCGAAAT
>JAFXMJ010000458.1 GCA_017530465.1 Bacteroidales bacterium | reverse complement strand
GTACTTGGTGATGTCGGCGGCAAACTCCTTGGAAGTGCTTGCGCCCGCCGATGCAAAGGCGATGTCAACGCCCTTGAAGTCGTCGTTGTGTCGGAGCAATTTCACTTCGTACTCCTTGCCCCTGAATGTATATTTGGTGCCGGCACTGCGCTGAGAGCCAAAAAGCACCAACTCGTCAATAGGAAAATTCCTTTCCGCGAGGATGCGCAGGAACTCCTGTCCTACCGCGCCACTCGCACCTACAATGGCTACTTTCATTTTAATTGTATAGATGTTAATATGTTTCAGGGTGCAAAGATAATTCTTTTTTAGATGATGTGCATTATCGAATTTTAAATTTAGGTAATTTTTTTGTGTCATTTACGAAAAAAAGTGTAATTTTGCCCCTGATGCCATACATTGGTAAAGATTTTGCAATTACCGATACAAACACCTAAACAGAAACACGATGAACTGTAAAAAATTACTATACACTACAATAGCGGTTGCAGCCTTGACGAGTACCGGTTGCAACACCACCCCCGTAGCCAAAAACGACCGTATGGACTTGACAGTCAAGCCCGGCGACAATTTTTACCAATACGCATCAGGCAATTGGATAGCCAACCTGCCCGAAAAGCCCGAATTTTCGCGTTACAACCAATTTGACATCCTCGGCGAAGTAAACGACAATCGCATCCTCGACATCATCACACACGCCTCCAACGGCAACCCCGCGCAAGGCTCCATCGAACAGAAAATCAGCGACTATTACGCCCTCTGTATGGACAGCACAAGGCGCAACCAAGAAGGCGTTTCGCCCGTAAAACCAATTCTCGACGAAATCCAAAAGACCGCCACCCGCCCGCTGCTGGTGGAGCAATGTGGGCGCCTCCAAAAGAAGGGTATCGGCGGACTGTTTGTAGGTGCGTGGCTGCAAGGCGACATAATGAACGCCACCGAAAACATCGTCACACTGTATCAGGGCGGCACTCAGCTCAACCGCGACTATTACCTCAACGACACACCCAAAAACGTCAAAATCCGCGAAGCATACACCGAATACGTCAAAAACCTGTTCCAACTCGCCGGCTACGCAGATGCAGACGCAAAAGCCCAAGCCGTGCTGCGCATTGAGACTCAGATAGCGCAGGGCAACTACGACAAGGTAAAACTCCGCGAACCGCAGGACAACTACCACAAGACCACCATCCAAGAATTGAAAAAACAGTATCCCAAAGTGGACTGGCTGAAATTCTTTGCCGTGCAGGGCTACCAAGACTTCCAATACCTCAATGTAGCGCAGCCCGAGGCTATTGACAATGTAACCAACATCATCGCCTCCGACCCATTGGACGACCTCAAATCCTACGTGCAATTCAAAGTGCTCAACACATCCGCACCCCTGCTCTCCGACGACTTTGGAAACGAAGTATTCGCCTTCAACAAGGTTCTCAAAGATGTCAAAAGCGACAAGCCGCGTTGGCAAAAATCAGTAGGCCGCGTCAACGACGACCTCGGTATGGCTGTCGGCAAACTCTACGTGCAGAAATATGTCCCCGAATCGTCCAAACAAATTGTACTCGATATGATGCACAACATCCAAGACGCACTGCGCACCCGCATCGAGCAACTGTCGTGGATGAGCGACGAGACCAAAGCCAAGGCAACCGACAAACTTGACAACTTTTACATTATGGTGGGCTACCCAAACGAATGGCAGGACTACTCCGCGCTCACGATAGACCCAAAGAAAACTCTTGTTGACAATTACATTGCAATATCAGAATATACAACGGAGTACGACGTTGCCACCAAACTCAACAAACCCGTCAACCCCAACGAGTGGTTTATGACGCCGCAGACCATCAATGCATATTACAATCCCAAAACCAACGGCATCACCATACCGGCGGCAATTTTGCAGCCCCCGTTCTTCGACCCCAACGCCGACGCAGCTGCCAACTACGGCGGCATTGGATGCGTCATCGGACACGAGATGACCCACGGTTTTGACGACCAAGGCCGCAAATACGACAAACACGGGACTCTCACCAATTGGTGGACAGATAGCGACAACCAAGAGTTTGAGAAACGCGCCAAGGTGATGGAAGAATTTTTCAGCAAACAAGAAGTGATTCCCGGCGACACTGTAAAAGTAAACGGACGCCTCACCCTCGGCGAAAATATCGCTGACCACGGCGGCATCCGCGTATCGTTCCTTGCATTCCAAAACCTAATGAAGAAAAATCCGCTGCCTAACAAGGACGGCTTCACGCCCGAACAGCGTTTCTTCCTCAACTACGGCTACATTTGGGCAGGCAAAATCACAGATGAAGAAGCCCGCTACCGTCTCAAAAACGACGTCCACTCCCCGATGGATCTCCGCGTCAACGGGCAACTCCCGCACCAACAATCCTGGTACGACGCATTCGGCATCACGAAGGGCGACAAGCTGTATTTGGACGAAAGCGCAAGGGCGGATATATGGTAAAATTGCGGTGCTTCGTGATGAACTACTGATGAATACCAACAACCGAATAATCATCCAAAGCAATCAACTTATCCCGATACAGTTTTTCAAGATGTTTTGTCAAATGATAATCCGACAAAAACAGTTTTTTTACAACATCGGTATAAAAATCTACCACCGGCAACGACATTGCGGCGTGAAGGAAGTTGGAATTTTTGGTGGAGGCATCGGCGGCGCGTTGCAATTCAGCGGCATATAATGCATTGTTCGACAGCATATAACGCATCAAAATATAATGCGACAAGGCATCAGTGGCAGCAAAAACCACCGACTCCTTTCCGATATGAAACTCGCCGGTACGGACACCTTCCGGCTTTATCTTGTCCAAATAATTAATCAAATATGGTGGATTATTAAACTCCATCAAGCCCGAAATTGAATATTCCAAAACGTCGGTTTTCTTGTTGTAATGGAACACCACGCTGTCGCCGTAGGTCAGCCATTTGTATTGAGTATCAGACACTTTCCAAACCGCCGCCAATGTTGCAAACGAACCTTCGTCGTAAAACTTTTGCAAGGTCAATCCGCCTTGTTGCTTGGCTGCGGCTTCACATTCATCGTAAAAAGGTTGCCAAATGCCATCAATCCAATTGTCCAAATCATCTGCCGAGGTTAGCGGCGTT
>JAFXMJ010000457.1 GCA_017530465.1 Bacteroidales bacterium | reverse complement strand
TCGTTGGAATACGGTTCGGATGCCGTGGGTGGCGTGTTGCGGCTCAATACCCAAAAAATCCCATCAAAACACACCCTCAAAGGCTGCGTAAATATGACCGCCAAAAGTAGCAACGGATTTTTTGGCGGTTCGGCGGACGTGGAGGGGCGCAAGGAGAAGTTTTTCTTTTCCGTAAGGGCTACTGCGCAAGATTACGCCGATTACAAAGTACCAACCGACTACATCAGCATCTATTCTTATAGGGTGAAACTGAAAGACCACCGTCTCAGGAACACTGCCGGGGCAGAGCGCGACTTTGCTGTGTCGGCGGGCGTTGTTGGCAACAACTATAAACTCCGCGCAAGCATCTCAAACGTCAATTCGGAGGGCGGGATGTTTGCCAACGCGCACGGCCTCGAACCGCGCCGCGTCAACGAAGCCGCCCACGACCGCAACATCCGCGACATTCTTTCGCCGTCATACAACGTCAACCACTTGAAAACCGCGCTGCAATTGGACCATTGGACTGCATCGGCGACATTTACCATAAACGCCGCCTATCAGCACAACCATCGCGAAGAATTGAGCGAATACGTAAGCCACGGCTATATGCCAACGCATTGTCCCGAAACGTTGCAAAATCCTGATACAGAATATCTTTACGACAAAGATGTGCTGTCCATCAACGCCGTTGCAACCGTCCCCATAAAGGAAATGTTGCTCAAAAACGGCATCAGCGGCGAATATCAGCGCAACGAAATTGGCGGAAGATGTTTTATAATTCCGGCGTTCAGAAGTATGACGGCGGGGGCTTTCTCGTCGTTGGAATACAGGATTTTGGGCGGCACGGTCTTGCAGGCGGGTGTTCGTTATGATGTTGGCAACATCAAGACAGACAGATACTTGGATTGGTTTGCCACGGAAGGCGAATACGTAACGAGGGCGGAAGATTTGGACAGGAATTTTGGCGACTTTACATTTGGCTGCGGCATCAGCACACGCCACGGCAAGATGAATTACAAACTCAACCTCGCCAAAGGTTTCCGTATGCCAATCGCCAAGGAACTCGCCGCCAATGGTGTCAATTATCATAATTTTAGTTATGAAATTGGCAATCCAAACCTCAAAAGCGAAACTTCGTATCAGGTTGATTTTCAGTTAGATTACTTGTCGAGAATGTTTACGGTGTCGATGTCGCCGTTTGTGGGATATTTTGGCAATTACATATTCCTAAACCCCACGCCGCGCTTCGACCGTCTGTACGGCAACGGCAATCAAATCTACAATTATACGCAGTGCCGAGTTTTGAGGTACGGAGGCGAGATGGAGGCGCGTTTTGTAGCCGACAATAGATTTGCGCCCTTCCACCACACCAAAATCGAAGTGGTCCTGAGCGGCGAGTTTGTGAAATCGCGGCAGTTGGACGGCGAGAAGGAAGGCTATTCGCTGCCCTTCGCCCCGCCCGCAACAATCGGTATGGAAACCGTCTTCACATACCGCCTCAAAGGCGACAAAGACCAACCAAGAAAATGTATTTTTCAGGAATTTTATATAGGAATCGACACGAAAAAAGCCGCAAAAGTTACCGACATCGTGCCGCCCGAAAACCCAACAGACGGATATTTCGTGGCGGAATTTTCGGCTGGCTGTTCGGCGGTGGTTTTCGGGAAGGAGGTTTCGTTGTCATCGAGGGTAAAAAATTTGTTCAACACAGTTTACTTCGACCACACGAGTTATTACAGGCTCATCAACGTACCAGGTCAGGGGCGTTGTGTGATAATAAGTCTGACCGCAAAATTCTAATCAATTTAATCATTAAAAACAAAATGAAAAAGTTACTGACAATCATCGCGTCGGCATTAATTATGTCGGCAATGGTATCCTGCGACAATGACGACGACAAGACCATCGACACCGAAAAACCGCAAATCAACGCATCAATCGACGGTGCATCGCCCGCAAACGCCGCCACATTCTACTTCGGCGAGGAAATCCCCGTGAAGTTGCTTCTCACCGACAATGAGGAACTTGGCTCGTTCAGCGTCAACATCCACAACAACTTCGACCACCACTCTCACTCCACCGAGGAGGAAGGCGAAGACCACGACCACGAGGAAGGCGAGGAACACCACGACCACGAGGAAGGCGAGGAGCATCATCATCACGAAGGCGAGGACGGCGACGCGTTCCAATTCACGCAGGATTACACAATCCCCGCCAGCAGCACTCAATTCCTGATTGACACCAAAATCGCTCTCCCTGTCAAATCCGACGACGGCGACGAGTACGAAGGCGGCGACTACCACTTTATGATTACCGTCACAGACAAAGCCGGTTTCTCGACCTTCAAGGCGTTTGAGATTAAGATTTTGCAGAAGGAGTAATCAAAATTAGTGGGCGAAAATCGCAAAAAAATTACAATTTTCGCCCACTTATAACCTATTACTGGGCGAAAATCGTCAAAAAATCACGTTTTTCGCCCAGTAATAATTGATTTTTAAAAATGTAAACAACTGATTATCAGATATTACATAAAATCTTTTAACATTATTTTAGAGTCTATCAAACCCGAATATTCACCTCTATTGGCACCAAACACGGTAACAAGAACAGGATGTACAGTTTTTTGCGTGCCGGTAACACGTTTGAATATTTCCACGCGGTCTATGATTTTGAAATATTCCTCCTGCGTAAGCCGGTATTCGGTGTCGGAATATTTGATTTCGCAAATGTCGATGATGCCGTCGGCGCGGTCGATTACGAGGTCGATCTGAACTCGTTCCCCGTCATATTCGCCTCGCCAGGTGTAATGCTGCGTGATAATTTTGTCGATGCCGAGAGCCTTTTTCACCTTGTCGATATGCGCTGAAACCACCCTTTCAAACGACAACCCGAACCACGCGCTTACAACCGAATTGCCAATATTTTTTTGAAAATAATTTTTGATTGACCCAGCCTTGTCGTGGAACGTGAAATAAAAAATTGTGTAAAAATCTGTCAACTGATAGAAGCACGATGAAGATTTCAGTTTGCCACCACGACCGATGGTGTAAAATTTGCGCACAAAATCGCAGATTTCCAAGTCGTTAAGAATTTTTGTAAGGTGTCCATTGTCGATTTTTTTGAGACCATCCCCAATCTCTTTGCGATTGATTCCAGACTTTTTGGTCGCCAAAAATTTCATCACTTGTATATAAGGCAACGGCTGTCGAAATAGCGCGGCAAACATTTGGTCAAACTCGTCCCTAAGCACCCCGCCGTCAAAAAACAACCTATCGACCGCCTTTGCAAAACTTTCGCCTTTTCGGAAATATCCCAAATAATAAGGCACACCGCCAAACGCCATATAAATCTGCAAAACCATCTGTTTGGAATACCCATACCCAAGGCTTGTGAAATATTCGTAAGTCTCTGACAATGTAAATTCCCGAAGATGGATTTGGTGCGTCAGTCGGTTGTAAAGACCGCCGTGATTGTTGATTACATTGTCAACCATCCACGATGTAGCAGAGCCGCATACTATAAGCATAATCTTGGACTCCCAATTTGCCCACGAGTTCCAAAAATGTGAAAACGCGCGCAAAAATCCCGATTTGGCTGTCTCAAAACAGGGAAGTTCGTCTATAAAAATGACTACGCGCCTCCTTGATTTTTTTACCAAGGGTTCCAAAAGTTTCCTCAACTCGAAGAAGGCTTCTAACCAACTCTTTGGCAAATCGCCTTTGTAGCCAATCTCGCGCATAGACGATACAAAAGCCGACATCTGTTCCTGCGCAGTGCCTTCTAAAATGCCCGAAGTCGAGAAGGCAAAATTATTGTCAAAATATTGTCTTACAAGGTAGGTCTTGCCTATGCGTCGCCGCCCGTAAATGGCGATGAACTCTGCCCTGCCAGACTTTGTATAATTCTCTAAATCAACAATTTGCTCTTTCCTTCCGATAATCTTTCCCATAGTGAATTTGGCTTAATTGTTTTGCAACAAAACTAAACAATTTCAATCAATCCACCAAATATAAGTGGGCGAAAAACGCAAAAAAATTGCAATTTTCGCCCACTTACAACCTATTACTGGGCGAAAATTGTCAAAAAATCACGTTTTTCGCCCAGTAATAATTGATTTTTAAAAATGCAAATAACTGATTATCAACAAACAACGGGCTGCAATATCCTATTGAAATTGCAGCCCGTTGGTATAAATCATTCTATTCTACTCACCAAATTATTAGGGGAACGACGCATATCCCAAATGTCAATAATGTATAAAACATCTTCGTCAATCCTTCCATAATGGCATCAAGTCGCTCTGTTGCATCGTCTGTCCATTCAGGGCGTAATTCTGTCATAATCAACTATGTTTTTGGATAAATTCGTTCATTCTATTCATCACTTCGGTATGACTGATTACGCGACCATTTGTAATGGATTGTTCTGCCTTGTCTATGCGCCTATTGA
>JAFXMJ010000456.1 GCA_017530465.1 Bacteroidales bacterium | reverse complement strand
CGCAGAATATGGATATCTATTTCGACAATGGAAAGGTGAAGAAGATTTGGTTTTACAAGAATCCGAAGGGCGCGCTCTATCCGTTGGAGGGTTTGACCAAGCGTCAATCATTCCTCAATGGTTTTGTATGGTACGGCAAGCACCGACCCAATGTCCCTGACGATATTTTCCAATGGGGCGAAGTGACGGAAACCGTCATCTCCAACGAATCCATCCAAGCGGGAGAAGAAGAAAAACGCAAAAAGGAAGAGGAAGAGGCGGAATTGGAATAGTAGATATTTTTAATATATTTTAACCTTTTATCTGCCGTCATTTTCACTTTTATTCATACTTTTGCCCTTGAAATTTAACAATTTTAACATCGGCATACCAAAATGAAGAAAGTATTACTTATAGCATTGACGATGCTAATGACCTTGCAGCTTTTCGCGCAAAACATTGTCGCCACTGGCACTATCAAAAACATTGACGGTGTCATGCTTGTGGGCGTATCTGTAGAGGAAAAAGGTGTTACCAACTCTACGTTGACGGATGCCGACGGTAATTTTAGGTTGTCACTTTCGAATGGTCGTGTGCTTGTGGTAAAAATGAAAGGCTACGAGACGCATGAAGTAGAAGTTGGTGACGACGGCAAAGTGCCAGACATCATCTTGTTGAAGGCCAAAAGAAGATTCCGCATTGGTGTTATGGCAGGGATAGATCGTGGTGGAGCAATAGCTGGCAACGATTACAGCAACTATAATGAACTGAAGAGTTCATCATCAACTGGATATAATTTTGGATTGTTTTTTAGCCTCAAAAAAAAACAACCCAAAAAACTAAAAAAACCAGAATTGATGAAATTGGAAAAATGGGAAAAATACGTAAAATTGAAAAAATGGGAAAGATGGACGTATGAATTCGGCTTTATTGTTTATACAAAAGATGAATATTATTCTGAGTATGATGCTAATGCAAAGGTGACTTATTTGAACATTCCCTTTCTGATTAATACGTGGAGACCGAAGGTAAACAAAGGTTTTTTGCTTACAGGAGGAGTTTCTGTGAATGTCCTATTGAAGGGTTCTGTTAACTTACCTGACGGAGAATATCAATTTGGTAGATGGGGATATGGCGGTAATTATGGATTGGGATATGATTTTTCATTTGGTTTTGGTATTCGTTTAGTAGGCAATGTTAATTTCTTTGCTTTTCAAAAAGATGAAAAAATATTAAACCGTATTGATTATATGGGCAATTGTGTGCTGACGTATAGATTTTAATGATTATTAACATCAATTTGCTGCAAAATGAAAAGATTGTTTATATTGATGTTGACGTTGCTTTTCGCAGCGCAACTCTATGGTCAAAACATTGTCGTCACAGGCACTGTCAAGGACGCTAAGGGGCAAATCCTTGCTGGCGTTTCTGTAACGGAAGATGGCCTTACCAATTCCACTCTTACGGACATAGATGGCAATTTCCAATTGCCATTGTCATCTAAGAATGTCATCGTGATAACGATGAAAGGTTATGAAAAAATGAAAGTAGAGGTTGGACCCGACGGAAAGTTGCCGGACATCATTTTGCAGAAGGAAATCCCGCGTGTGCATTTTGGCGTGAAGTTTGGCGCACAATATGGCATTGTTACTGATTATAAACTTGTTGATGACACCTATGAAAAAGGATATATGGATGTTATGACAAAGCCTGCTATCGGTTTTAATGGTGGCGCATATATGGATCTCAACCTTTCGAGGACATTTGCATTTGAGTTTGGTTTGCAGTGGTACTTGAAAAAATTCGAGTTTGATGACTACTGGGGCGAGGTTAATCTCAACACTTTGCATATATCAATTGTAACTTGCAAGTGGCGTCCTGGCGACGGAAAAAAACAATTCTTCCTTCTTTTAGGACATGGCGTTGAGCTGACGCTCCAAAAGGAGGTCAAGATCGATGATTACGGCATCCAATATAAATCGCACGACGTCCTTGACAATACAGCAGATGTTGCGTATGCTGGGTATTACGGTGTTGGATACGAATTGCGTTGCGGCTTGGGCGTTATGTTTTCGGGCAAGATTAATCTTCCTTTTGGAGATGCGAAGGCAACCTTTGGTGACTTGGGTATCTCATTGTCATACAGATTTGGCAAACGTTAACCTCAATATTCCGCACTTATCAGCGTCAAACCTTGTGGCGGGGCGGTGAATCCGGCGCGTTGACGGTCTTGTGAAGAAAGTATGTCGGACATTGAGTCTGCCGGGATATTGCCGTTGCCAACTTCTATGAGCGTACCGGTGAGGATGCGCACCATATTTTGGAGGAAGCCGTCGCCGGTGAAGTCGAGCGTGATGCCATTGGCGTCGGCATTGATATTGATGCTAATGATCGTCCTCACAGACGATTTCTTGAAATGCGGATTGCCACAAAACGCCTTGAAATCGTGCTTGCCAATCAGCTGCTCCGCTGCTCGGCGCATCAATCCTACATTCAACGGTTTGTCAAGATATGTATAGACGTATTTCCGATTGAAAACATCGGGGACAATGCTCGTGTGTATGCGGTAGCGGTAGGTTTTCTGTCGGCAAGAGAGCCGTGCGTGGAATCGGCTGTCCGCCCTGTCCACCGTCAATACTGCTATGTCGTCGGGAAGGTAGCGGTTGAGGTACGCGAGGATTTCGGCGGGGGAGTAATTGCCATCAATCTCAAAACTTGCCACCTGACCCCTTGCGTGTACGCCTGCGTCGGTGCGTCCGCTGCCGTGAACTTCCACCATCGAGCCTGTCATTTTGGAGAGCACAGCCGAGAGTTTGCCCTGTATCGTATTGTCGGTGTTGCGCTGAATCTGCCATCCGTTGTATCTTGTGCCATCGTAGGCTACTGTCATCTTGTATGTTGCCATTTTTACTCGTATTTTTCCACCATACCTTTTGTGTAGTCAAATTCCGTGAAGTCGTCGCCGGGGATTGAGTTTTGGTCGAGCATCACGCAGCCAAAGAACGAATCCATACCCACTTGGTGCAGCGACGGCGGGCATACTGCCTTCTGCAATTTTTCGCAGTTGACGAAAGCCATATTGGCGATTTTGCTGCAAGACGGCGACACTTTCACCACCAAGAGTTTCTTGACGTTTTCAAAGGCGTATTCCTCCACAGTCTTCACCGATGATGGCATCTCAAACATTGCTTCGTCGATGTTGCCGGGGTATTTGATGAGCGTGGTCATCGCCTTGTCGTAAAAAATGTCGTTTTGCGAGGTGAAAAATTTGTTTTCGGGTTCCACGTTTACGCGGCGGAGTTCAGGGCAGTTCTGCAATGCGCGGATGCCAATTTTTTCGACAGAGGCGGATATTACAAGGGCTTGGAGCTTTTGACAATTGTAAAAAGCCTTGTCGCCGATGGTCTTGCAGGCGTCTGGAACGTTGAAACGCGTGATGTTTTTGCAGTGGGCGAGGGCGTATTTGCCTATTCTGGTCACTCCGTCCGGCACGGTGAGACCCGCAAGAGCCTCGCAGTGACAGAATGTGGCGTCGTTGATTTCTTTGACTCCGTAGGGGATGTTGATG
>JAFXMJ010000455.1 GCA_017530465.1 Bacteroidales bacterium | reverse complement strand
ACCGTAAAGGGCAAGGCTATGATTGTGTGCGCCACCCGTCAGATTGCCTTCCTTATTTACAAGGAGATTACTTCCATTCGTCCGCAATGGGCACAGGAAACTATCAAATTGGTATGTATCAGCCAAAAAGACGACAACCCCGAATTTGTAAAACTTTTGGGCAGCGACGAATCTCGCAAAAATCTCGACACGGAGTTCAAAGACGAAACATCGCCTTTCAAAATAGCCATCGTTGTTGATATGTGGATAACGGGTTTTGATGTGCCTTGCCTCGACACTATGTATTGTTACAAGCCGCTGCAAATGCACACATTGATTCAGACAGTCAGCCGTGTCAACCGCAATTATCCGGGCAAAGACAAGGGTTTGATTGTTGATTACCTTGGCATCAAAAAGCAGTTTAACCGCGCAATGAAAAAATATGCCAACGGAAGTTTGGAAGAAACCCCGTTGGAAACCATCGACAGTGCTGTAACGCTGTTCAAAGACGAACTCGACCTCTTGCGCCGTATGTTCTATGGGTTTGACTATTCAAAATTCTTTACGGGAACGCCCATTCAGCAGTTAGACACCCTTCAATATGCCGCCGAGCGAATACAGCAGACCGACGACCTTGAAAAACGCTTTATGAAGCACACCTCCATAATGAAGTCGGCATACAATCTTTGCAACAACGATACTCGCATTACTCGCGACGAAGTCAACGATGTGCATTTCTTTACCGGTGTGCGTTCCATAATCTACAAAACCACCACTGGCGAATCGCCCGACGCCACGCAGATGAACCGCCGCGTGTTGCAAATGGTAAACGAGGCCCTGATTTCCGAAGAAGTGGTTGCCATCAACACTATGAACCTCAGCAACACCGAGCAAATCGACCTTCTTGCATCGCAGTATATGAACAAACTGAAACGTCTGCCCTACAAAAACACCAAAGTAAAACTGATGGAGCAGTTGCTCAAACGTGTTATCAACTGTGTAAAAAAGGTCAACAAGGTAAAGGCAGTAAGTTTCACCGACCGTCTCAATGGCATCATCGACCGCTACAACGACCGTTCCGACGATATTGTTTTAGCAGATGAGATTGTATCCGAAGTGGCGAGTCAGTTGGCAGATTTGTTTGAAGAAATCAAGCGCGACAGCCATCTTCCCGACGGTATTCCCGACATTGAGGTAAAAGCATTTTACGACATATTAAAATCTGTGGCAGAGCGTTACGGTTTTCTCGACCAATACACCGAAGATCAGTACATTGCCCTTGCCAAAGATGTTAAAAAGGTGGTTGACGACAAAACACAGTACATCGATTGGGATCGCAAAGCCGACATCAAAGCGCAGTTGAAGGTACAGATAATACTCACCCTTGCCAAACACGGCTATCCCCCCGCCACCCGCGACGACGTATTCCGCGCCATCTTTGAGCAAGCCGAAAATTTTAAACGAAACAAAGGTAACTACGATTATCGTATGGCTGCCGAACCGAAGGCGGATTTTGGTGAGAGTTAACAAAAAAATTTTTTTTTTAATGTCAAAAATTCTTACCTTTGGGACGCGAAATTTTTTTGGTTGCTGCAAAAACTTTTTTAGCATATCGTACATTTTCGGTATATATATTGCAAAAAAGGAAGTCAGGAACTATTTCCCCAAAATCAGGGAACAACAAGGCAATGAAGAAGATAACATTATCACATTTCTTAGTCAAGAACTTTGAGTTGAAGCAGCAGGAAGTGCCCATCTTCCTGATGCTGTTTCTTCATTCCTTTTTCCTTGGCCTCGCTGGCGCATTCTATTTCACGCCTGCTAACTCCGAGTTTATCAAGCACTTCGGCAGCGAACAGTTGCCTTACGCATACATAGCGTCGGGCATCGGCGGATACCTTTTCACTCAGATTTACTCCTGGATGCAAAAACGAATCGACAGCCGCACCTTGTTTATGGGCGCGTTGATTTTTATGACTGTTGTCACGCTTGCATCGCCTATTATGCTCGGTCACGTGGATTCTAAGTGGCTGAGTTCCTTTGTGTTTATATGGGCGTGGCCGTTCCTGTCTATGGTGGGCATAGAGTGCGGCGCATTGTCGTTGAAATTCCTCAACCTTGTGCAAGTAAAGAGGATTTTCGCGCTGTTTAGTATAGGCGGCGTGTTGGCGGCAATGATGGGCTACTTGATAATCCCCGCATTGAGCAAAGTAATTTCACATTCATATACGTTGCTGTATATCAGTGCGTTTGGATTTATAATTGGTATAGTGACCCTTATAACATTGTACCAAAAATATCCGCAGAAGCTCCGCGAGGAACGCCTCCAACTCGAAAAGAAAAAACAGGAAGGCGGTGGCAAGATTCTGTCGTTGAAGCCTTCCAACGATGGTACCGGATTCCTCGATTTGATTAAGAAAAGCAGCTACTACCGCTTTATCTTTATCTGTGCAACACTCTCAATGACAATTATTTATGTAACGGACTTCTCGTTCCTTTCCACTGTCAAGATACAGATTGCGCCCGAAAATACTCCGAAGTTCTTGACCTTGGTCTATGGTGGATTGAAGATAGGCGAATTGCTATTGTCGTTCTTCTCGGCGAGGATTTTGAGTAGATATGGCGTCAAGTTGGGTCTATTGATATTGCCAATAAGTATGGTCGTTGTGACGACACTTGCCGCAATTGTTGGATTGACCTCTGTGGAAAGTATTGTATTCTTGATACTTATCACCCTCAACAAATCTCAGGAGCGTATCTTGCGCCGTGGTCTCGACGACCCTGCCTTCAATATCCTCTACCAGCCTCTGCCCGACGAGGAAAAAGCCGCCGTGCAGACCAAAGTGGGTGTGGTACAGCAGTTTTCGACAGGTATCGCGGGCGTGGTGTTGCTTGCCGTTAATACCATCATCACTCTGAGAGGCGAATACGACTTCAAGTATTTTATGCTGTTCTTCATCCCGATACTTGTGGCGTGGGTCATCAGCAGTATGAAGTTGTACGAGAGTTACAAGGCTACCATCAACAAGATTTCCAAAGATTTTAGCAAAGACAACCGCCGCGACCTCAACAAGAGTATGTACGGCCCGGAATTGTTGCGCAAGTACATCAAGGTCAACAATCCCAACATCCAGCGTATGGCGGTGATGATACTCTCGGAGACCGCGCCAAGGAGTCTCGAAAGTTACGCCGCGCAGCTCCTCGAATCCAACGACGAGGTGGTGGAGAAGGCTGTATTGCGCAATATCGACCCCACGTGGCGTTCAAGGCTTGCCACGGCGTGTGGCACATTGTTCCAAAACACCAAAAACCCCGAAATCCGTCTGCTTGCCGAGCGCGCACAAAACTATCTCTCGTTCACCGGTCTCAGCAAGAAGCCCGAGAAAGAGGAGATTGACGCACTCGTGGCAAGTCCGTATGTCTCTGACAAGATAAAGCTCATCAAGTACCTCTTCAAAAACGATTCGCTCCTCAATGAGGATGTCATATCGATGCTTTTGGACAATACCGACCGCAATGTCAAGTCGGCGGCGATTACTCTTGCGGGCAACCTCCGCACGCCCAAGATGATCAATAAGCTCATCTCGCTGCTCGAATCGCCCGAATATTACAATACTGCTGAGAATGTTCTTCTCGACATAGGCGACAAGGTGCTGCCTGCGCTCAACGAATATTTTGAGAAGAGCATGCAGCCTCCGTCTATTTTGCTCAGAATCATCGAGTTGTACGCCAAGTTTGGTTCGGCTCCGGCGAGGGCGTCGCTGATGAACAACATCAACTATCCCAACCGCGACATTCAGCAGGCTGTGATTGCGGCGTTGTATTTCTGCAAATTCCAGGCTACAGACGAGAGGGACATCCTCACCATCAAGCAGAAAATCAACGAGACTGTGGAAAATATCGTCTGGGTGATGGCGTGCCTCAACGACATTGAAGATGAGAAAAATACGCTCAAACTCGTGCAGAGCCTCGACCTCGAGCGCACCAACAGCATTGAAAACCTGTTTAATCTCCTGAGCCTTCTCAACGAGCCGCGCCTTATTAACCTCATTCAGAAGACCATCATCGGCAAAAACAACATCTTTGCCGTGGAAATCATCGACAACAACTTCCCGCAGGAAATCAAGCAGTTGATAAAGCCGCTCTTTGACGACCTCTCTACCGTGCAAAAAATCAAGAAGCTCGGCGACTTTTTCCCGCAGCGCGAGATGTCGCTCGAAGACCGCCTGAAAGATATTATCAAGCGCGACTATTCCAAGCTTGAGACCTGGACTGTGGCTCGCGCCGTGGAACTTCTCGGCAAGCAGCACAAGGCAAAGACGTCAGACGATGTTACATCGAGCGCACTCGATTATAAGGATTTGAAATTGTGGGTGAAATCCAACATCAAGGATCTCCTCGCAAAGATTCGTAAGAGCGAAATGCCCGATGAGATGTTTCTGTGCCTCTATCACACCGACGAAATGGTGTACTCCACGGCGGCAAAAATCATCTATGAGGAAAACCCGCTCAAGTGTTCCGACTACCTCACCAATATGTCGTCCGACAAGCAGCTTCTGTATGCGACGCTCAAGGCTGGGCAGCCGACGCTCATCGACAAGATTAAGCACCTCAAGAAGCAACCGCTATTTTTCAACGTGCCGGAGTATCTGCTCGCAAAGTTGGCAAAGCACATTGAGATTCATTCGTTGAAAAAAGACGAGGAGTTCAATGTCGATGACGAGACGGTATATATTGTTGAAAAAGGTATCCTGACATGCAAGTTGGTGCTGGTTGGCGAGGTGTCGTTCGTCAAAAACGATGTCATCACCAAGGGCTTCAACCTCGACCACGACATCAAGACATTGTACGCAAATAAAGATTCAGACATATTGGCAATCAACAGGTTTGAATATTTCAACACCCTCATCCGCGAGACCGACATCATCCCCTACATCCTCGATGAAAACAACCGTGCGATGATGATGGCGGTGACCCCAAGCTAAAATGCAGCCGTCTCTGAAGTATAGAGGCGTTGTCAAGAACAAAAGTTTGCTATCAAAAAACAACCCTGAACACCAGCCTTTTTACGGCAATGATGTTCAGGGTTTATTTTATTAAGGTGGCAATTGCGCTATTGCCGTCTCTTACTTGGTCTCCAAGATGCACTTCTCGATGTAGTCGCCCACTTCCTTGGTGCCGTAAGCCTTGCCTTCGGCGATGTCCTCGGTGCGGATGTTGTCGGCGAGTGCCTTGTTGACAGCGTCGGTGACAATCTGAGCCTCTTCCTTGAGACCGAAGCCAGTCTCGAGCAACATTGCGGCGGAGAGGATTGCAGCCATCGGGTTAGCGATGTTTTTGCCGGCTGCCTGCGGGTAAGAACCGTGGATAGGCTCGAAGAGCGATGTGTAAACGCCAATAGATGCGCTCGGCATCAAGCCCATTGAGCCGGTGATTACAGAAGCCTCGTCGGTGAGGATGTCGCCGAATGTGTTTTCTGTTACCATTACGTCAAAATCCTTGGGAGTGGT
>JAFXMJ010000047.1 GCA_017530465.1 Bacteroidales bacterium | reverse complement strand
ATCTCTACATCACCTACCACGGCACGGAGCACGACATCGATTTTTATGACGACAAACAGTCGGTAATCGTACTCGGCTCTGGCGCGTACCGCATCGGCAGTTCAGTGGAGTTCGATTGGTGCGGTGTCAACGCCATCAACACAATCCGCAAACGCGGTTTTAGGGCGATTATGATTAATTATAACCCTGAAACCGTCTCCACCGACTACGACACTTGCGACCGTCTTTATTTTGACGAACTTTCATACGAGCGCGTCCTCGACATCTACGACCTCGAACAGCCTCGCGGCGTGGTAGTTAGCACCGGCGGGCAGATTCCCAACAACCTCGCGATGCGTCTTTACGAAGCCAATGTCCCCGTCCTCGGCACATCGCCGCTCGACATCGACAAGGCGGAAGACCGCAACAAATTTTCCGAACTCTGCGACAGTCTGAAAATCGACCAACCCAAATGGAAGGAACTCACTCACGTTGACGACATTATGAAATTTGCCGACGAGGTTGGCTTCCCGCTCCTGATACGTCCTTCATACGTGCTTTCGGGCGCGGCGATGAGCGTTGTCAGCAACAAGACCGAACTTGGACATTTCCTCGAACTCGCCGCTATGGTTTCCAAGCAATATCCCGTGGTGGTTACTCAATTCTTGGAAAATACCAAAGAGGTTGATTTTGACGCAGTTGCGCAGAACGGCGAATTGGTATTGTACGCCATCAGCGAGCATCAGGAGTTTGCAGGCGTTCACTCGGGCGACGCCACGATGCTATTCCCGCCGCAAAAGTTGTATGTGGAGACTGTACGCCGTATCAAACAGATTGCCAAGAAGTTGGCAAAGGCGTTGAACATCTCCGGACCGTTCAATATGCAATTCCTCGCCAAGGACAACGACGTGAAGGTCATCGAACTCAATCTCCGTGCATCGCGCTCGTTCCCGTTTGTA
Source organism: Bacteroidales bacterium (assembly GCA_017530465.1). GTDB lineage: Bacteria > Bacteroidota > Bacteroidia > Bacteroidales > UBA3824 > UBA3824. The sequence continues at coordinate 9,954 of JAFXMJ010000047.1, read as the reverse complement.
TCTAAGGTGTTGAAATGCAACTTCATAGAATACGCCACCGACATTATGTTGGGTCTCAAAGTAACGCCTCCCGCCAAAACTCTCTTCGACCTCGAATATGTTGGCGTCAAGGCTCCGCAATTCTCGTTTGCACGTCTTGCAAAGGCCGACCCGACCCTTGGCGTCGAGATGGCTTCCACGGGCGAAGTTGGTTGTTTGGGAGAGAATTATTATGAGGCAATCCTCAAATCGATGCTCTCCGTCGGCTACAAAATCCCAGAAAAAAACATCCTGATTTCGTCGGGTCCGTTGAAGAGCAAGATGACGCTCCTCAATCCAGTCAAGGAGTTGAAGGAGAAGGGTTACAACATCTATTGCACACGCGGCACGTCCAATTTCTTCCACGAAAACGGCGTGGAGACCACTGTGGTGCATTGGCCCGACGACGACCGCAAGCCCAACATCGCCGAAATGATCAAGGAGCACAAGTTTGACCTCGTAATCAACGTGCCCAAAAACCTCTCCAAGACGGAGTTGGACAAGGATTACGTAATCCGCCGTATGGCCATCGACTTCAACATCCCGCTCCTCACAAACGCCCGCCTCGCCGCCGCCTTCATCCGCGCATTCCTGCGTTATGGCGTTGACGATTTGAATATCAAGGCGTGGAATGAGTATTAATACACAATACGCCGTTATTTGCGGACAAGGACAAACATCCCACGCAAATAACGGCGTATTATTTTTTAGACAATTAACGTCTCAGCCAAGGGTTACAACTTTTCAATTTCTTCGGGCGATAGCCCTGTAACCTCCGCAATCATATCGATGGAATTGCCTTTCATTTTCAGTTTGTAAGCGATTTGACATTTGGCTTTTTGCTCGCCACGAGCTTCTCCTCGCGCCTCACCACGTGCCTCGCCACGTGCCTCGCCTTCGCGTTCTTTCAAATTCATCACGTCATTATAAACAACGTAATCGTCATACTCTTTCAAGTACCGCTCTTGGTCGGCGTATGAAAGGGAATGGTATTGGGCGAGTTCGTTAAGCCTAAACAAACCCGCACTCTTTTCTGTAAATGGCATTGTCGTTTTCATTTTGTCCATATTTGCTAAATTGAACAACCAATAGTCAAGGCTCGTCTTGCAGTTTTTTTCTTTGAACTTGCCTTTCCTGTAATACGGCAACTGAATCTTCCAAAATTCAAGGAGGTCGTTGCTTACTTCCTTGCTTTTCATATTAACGATGCAGTGCCTTGAAACTTTGTATTTCTCTTCTCCAGGGATTGTGAAATTGAGAAGAAACACGCCGATGACCTTGTTGATATTATAGTCCCAGCCTCTTTTCTCTATTTCTTTTTTCTTCTTTCCCTTGCGCCCTTCCACAACACCTTGCTGCGATATGCCACGTGCCATATAGTACATCATTCGTCTGTCTATGAATGACTGCCGCTCGTTTTGCATCTCTACGATAAACTCATCGCCGGAGTCAAGTTTGCACTTAATGTCGTAAATTATTCTGTGTCGGTCTTGCTTGTCTCCGTCTGATTCGTTGTTCAAGTACGTAATGTTCTCTATTTTGAGTTCGATGCCTACGGACTCAAACAACGCGACGAGGAAGCCTTTCATCACCACCTCATCTCTGAAACACTTCTTGAACCCGAAATCAGTTATAGGGCTTATATAAAATATGTCCTTTTTGTCCATTGTTGAAAATGTTTTGCCACAAAGAAAATATTTTTTTTCGATTTATGCAAATAAATGTTAGTGTTTTCAATAAAAAAAACTATCTTTGCGCAGACCTTTCGCACCGAGTGCGGTGAGGAGAGGCAATTATTATATACAAGGCGTTTATTACGCTATGTTTTTGACTTCTTGAAACTTCGCAACTTTCAGATGTAACGTCAGAGATATGGCAGCGATAAATGCCCATTCGTGTAATATATCGGTACGTGAAAAGTAATTTTTGCGTGCCAATATATACTGCGTGGGTATTCGCTGTCCGTTTCGACGTTACGGGTAATGCGAAGACCTCAAGAAGTGGAACGGGCGGAGTATGAGTTCCACGCTTTTTTTGTGCGATGTCCGAAAATTGGGACTTTAAGTTCGGGCAAAAAACTAATATCAACCCAAAATGGACATACACATCGGACAACTCATCAAAGAAGAACTTCGCAGCCAAGGACGCTCCGTCAAATGGTTTGAGTCTCAGATAAACCGCTCGCACTCTGCCGTTTATGACATTTTCAGAAGTCACGACATCAACACCGAACTCCTAAAAACAATCAGCAAAGTCCTCTCCCACGACTTTTTTATAGACTATTCCAACCAAATGTACGGAAAATCAGCACAAAACTATACGGAAAATCCGCCTGAAAATGTTTGATTGTAAATAGTATAGAATGTACTTTTGCAAAGTTTAACATTTGTGGTCAACAACTGTTAAGATTTGGCAAAAACAAATGGCAAACACGAAGTAACATTATTAATTAACTAATTTAATTACAATCAATTATGAAAGCAATCAAACTACTTGTCATTGCGGCAGTTATGGCTTTGGCAACGCCTGCTTTCTCGCAGGAATTAAGTTTCGGCGCAAAGGTCGGACTTAATCTTTCTTCGGCAACTATAAAATCGGGTGGCGAAAAAGCGGACGACATCAAGATGCTCCCAGGACTCAACGTTGGCGTTTTTGCCGATATGAACTTCAGCGAACTTCTCGCTCTTGAAGCAGGTCTGCAGTATGAGCAGAAGGGCTACAAGTTCACATACAAAGAACAAGGTGAAGAACTCAAGGACAAGTACGCCATCCAGTACCTGACAATCCCAGTCAACCTGAGAGCCAATCTTGCTATGGGCGACAATACTCTGTACTTCCTCGCTGGTCCGACCTTTGGATTGGGTCTTTCCGCAAAGGAAACCGTTGAGTATAACGGAGAAAAGGAGTCTGAGTCAGCAAAATTCGGCAACGGCGAAGAAGACGACATCAAGCGTATGAATGTAGGTTTGCTTTTCGGCGCAGGTTTCGACCTTTCAAGCAATCTTGGGTTCAGGGTAACGTATGACCTCGGTCTTTCTAACCTCGTACCAAAGGGCGACAGCGACAATAAATGTACAACAGGTGTCATTGGTGTCGCTTTGACCTTCAAGTTCTAATTCACACATTCCATTTCGGAATGACAAACAACTTGCCGTATCTTGGGAAAAATCCAGGATGCGGCTTTTTGCTTCTATAACCCGTTGACGGAATCAATACTCCCTCAGCAAAAACGCCATATAATGCGGCAGTGTCAATAGGTTGTCTTTGTAACCGACATTATAATCGCCGAGTTTGATTGCGGATTTTACGTGGTATTTTTCATAATGAGCAAGAATGGTCTTGGTACTTTTGGCATTGCCATTGACAGCCTTTACCTCTACAAGCGTACATTCGCCCTTGTAACGCATCACAAAATCAACCTCCAACCCCGAATCCTTGCGGAAATAATATAGTTTGCGTTCCATTTTGCAAAAAATATCCGCTATAAGATTCTCAAACACAGCACCTTTGTATGCGAGAAGATTGCCTTGGAGAATGTCAGCCTGAGTGCCTTTTTCCAACATTGATACAAACAGCCCCGTATCTGCCATATAAATTTTGAAAACATCATTCTCCGCATTGCCGTCCAAAGGCAACTCTGTGATTTGCAAGTTTCTACAACGGCAAATAATGCCCGCGTCCTCTATCCATTGCAGACTGCCTTCGTAGTGTGCCGCCTTGGCATTTTTGCGGATTAATGAGTATTGAAACTTCTTGTTTTCCTTGCTCAATTGCTGCGGGATTGACTCAAAACATTCACGAATACGCGACTTGATGCTGTCGTCGGCATATTTTATCATATCATCTTCATATTCATTGATGATAGCACGTTGAACATTAAGCACTTGATTGAGGTCGTGGGTGTTTACAAAGGCGTTTACAGCCTCAGGCATTCCGCCCGTAATTACATATTGCAAAAGAAGTTTTTTCATTTGCTGATGTATCGCTTCCGGCACGGGCGTTACATTGTCGAGACATTCTTGTAATTTAGAAATGATTGCATCAGAAATGCCGTTTGCCCACAGAAACTCCTCAAAATCAAGAGGAAACATATTGATGATACTTTCATAACCTACAGGCACGGAAGCCTTTTGACCGTTTTTGTCGCCGTAACCTTTCACGCCAAGAAGCGAACCCGTGGCTATTACGTCGTACCGCCCATCAAGATGAAAAAATTTAAGAGATGTACGCGCCCTTGGGCAGTCTTGGATTTCGTCAAAAATAATACAAGTTTTATGTGGCTCAAAAATCACATCCTTGACAATTGACGAAATGTTGAGGACGATTTCGTCAACGTTCATCTGTCCTTCGAAAGCAACCGATAGGTCAGTGTTTTCGATGAAATTGAGATAGACAACATTTTTATAGTTGTCATTGGCAAAAGTCCTGACAGCAAAGGTTTTACCGCATTGGCGGCAACCTTTGATTACCAACGGCTTTTTGCCTGGAGTGTTTTTCCACTCTCTAAGTTGTTGAATTACTTTACGTTTCAGCATATCATTCCACTTTTTCAAACGACTTTTTGCTCATTCGCGCCACTTTTTCAAGGGACTTTTTGGGTGTTCGCGCCACTTTTTTAAGGGACTTTGCAAATATAAGGTGAAAATTGCAATAATGCAAAAAAATTTTTTTATGCTTTTTAATTATATTTTTGCAAAAAAATTTCCATCACATTTACAAAAAAAATATCTTTGCAAAAACTTATTGCTTACATCTTAATACGAAGATTATTATGAAACAGATTATAATATTGATGATGCTAATGCTGCCATTCGCTGGTTTTGCGCAGATGAAATGGCAACCGGTGGATCATCACATCGACATCCATCACCCCGTGGAGGTATTTGGCGACGTCACCATCGACAAGGATGCCTGCACAATCACAAAGGACGGCAAGACTTACAAACTTTACGGCAAGATAAAGATTGTTGACAATTGGGCGGACTTGAAAGTGCAGATTGTGGAAAATTGGCCCGACTTGAAGGTGAAAATTGTGGAAAACTGGCCCGACAAGTGCGGCAAATTTCAGGTGGTGGACACTTGGCCCGAACTCAAAGTGCAGATTGTTGACAATTTCGCCGACATCAAAGTAAGGGTTGTGGAAAATTGGCCCGGATTCTAAATTAATTATTAACATCCATACTATTATGAAAAAACATCTTATCCTAATTATGCTGTTGTGCCTTGGTATTCAGGCTGCAACAACGGCGCAGACCAAGAAGCGCATCTCAATTCTTGGCGATTCGTACTCTACATTCGAGGGCTACATCCCAGCGGAAAACGAGCCGTGGTATTTCCAAAAGGTTGACACGGGACGTTCAGACGTTGTAAACGTGCGCCTTACGTGGTGGTGGCAGTTGATAAAGGAAGGCGGCTACCTCTTGGAGAAAAACGAATCGTACAGCGGTGCAACTATCTGTTATACAGGTTATAATGACGATGACTATTCGCCACGCTCGTTCATCACAAGGCTTCCTCGCGTCGGCAGCCCCGACATTCTGTTGATTTTTGGCTGTACCAACGACAGTTGGGCGGGCGCAAAGGTGGGCAACTACCAATATTCCGACTTCAAGCGCGGCGACCTCTACACGTACCGCCCCGCCCTCGCCAAACTCCTCGACGATGCTCTTTCGCGTTACCCAAATGTTGACATCTACTTCATCATCAACAGCGAACTCCGCCCCGACATTGTGGAATCCACCCTCACCATCTGCAAGCACTACTCAATCCCTTGCATCCAACTCCAAAACATCGAAAAGCGTTATGGACACCCAACGGCTAAGGGTATGAAGGCAATTGCGGAACAGGTTGGGAAGGCGATAAAATAGGTTAACAACCATTGAGTGAAGAAAATATTTTGCAGATATAAGAAAAAGTATTTTCTTTGCAATCGTAAAAACAAATTTGCGAAACTTTATGGAGAAATATGCAGAACTGATAGTAAAAGATTTTCGTGCGATAAGTGATGCCGACATAACATTGAACGGCATCACCGTTGTCGCCGGCAACAACGGCTGTGGCAAAAGTTCGTTGTCAAAATTGTTGTATTATATCTATCATTATGCTAATGATTATGAGAGCATTGCAACTAATATTGTAAAAAAACACATATCAGAATATTGCGATGCACTTGGTACTTTATGGCACATTGCTTCTGAGCAAAACCAAGAAGATGTATTCCTCGAATATTTAGAAAAAAATTTCTCAAAGTACAAAGGGACACGTTATAATATCACTGTAACAAAAAAACGCTATGTTACAGATAGTGAAAAAAACAATTTGAAGAATTTAACAGACGTTGAGCACATTGATATTACAAATTGTTCTTACATTTTGTTTGATCGAATAACTCAAAAAATCAATTATTTTGACTCCGACATTAACAACCGCCGTTACGATTGGTTCGCCGAAAAAGTTGAAGATAAATTTGCCGTCAACGAATTGAAAAACGTCCGTATGGAAGAATTTGGCGAGACAATTTTCGGCGAGGGGACAAAAAATCTCCCTGAAATCCAGTACGTCAAAAAAATTGCATACGTAGAGTCGCCAATTAATTTTGGACGAGACAAAATGCCAATTGATTACGTCAACGAACTCAACGAACTTGCCAAACAGCCGCCACTGAGGGAATATGCAGGCAGTAGTATCAACGATATTATCAGCCGAGGCGTAATGAATGGCGATTCTACATTCGACAAGGAATTTTTCTCCGGCGGTTTCAAATACAAACGCAACGACGGCAAGATTTTCGACCTTTTGGAGTGCGCCACAGGCATCAAGTCGTTTGCAATTTTGCAGATGTTGCTCAAAAATGGTTTTATCGGCAAAGAAACAATGTTGATTCTCGATGAACCCGAATCACATCTGCATCCTCAATGGATAGTGGAATATGCCAACCTTATCGTATTGCTGCAAAAGCAATTGGGCACGAAGTTTTTTATTGCAACGCACAGTACCGATATGGTGAGTGCAATCAGGTATATAGCCGAGAAAGAGGATTGCCTCAAAAACGTATCCTTCTATCTTGCAGATGAATTGCAGAACGGCAAATATTCGTACAAAGACCTTCAAAACGATATTGAACCGATTTTTGAATCGTTCAACAAGTCTTACGCAAAATTGGACGAGTATGCAAGGTAAAGGAAACAAACAAAGCAAATGGGACAGACCACGGTTTGTGACAAACGCGACAATTGAAACTTTTGCCGCAGCCGACCGTCTTGGCATTATGCCAACTTGCCTTGTCAAAATCGCCAACGGCTTACGCGCCGAACATTATTCTGACAAGGATATGCCCTTCCGCTCAGAATTGTGTCTGAATCTTGATGCGGTAGAACAAAAACTCGTTAAACGTGAACACAGAAACAAAAATAATACTGTTGACTTTCTTGTTGGCACGGGGAAGAATTGGATTTTGCTCGTTGAAGCCAAGATTGACGTAGAGCATCCGAGAAACATTAGCGTATCAGACCTCCGTGACAAAATTACACATTCTAAAAATCTAATATCCAATAGCGATGCCGACTTTCATACCGAACGCTCGACAATTGTCTTGCTCAACACCAAAAACTACCAACAACTTTACCGCGAACTCAAAAACAAAATGGGCAATGCTTTGGACATTGTTCCTATGAATGTAAAAGAATTTTACGAAGAAATTTTTGAATCTTGTGGGTAAAAATCGCTTACTCCGCTAACCAATTTTCGCCGAAAATCGCTTACTCCACTAAACGTTTTTCGTCATTTTCCACGTGCGTATTCATTTTTTCCGTGCGCTCACGCACACGGCTTTGTGTTTTCGCGCCGTTGGCGCTATGATGCTGACGGCGACGAAAAAAACCGAAATTATTTTATACACCATTCCAAAATCTTTGCTATCTTTGCAAGTTGAATTATTACAAAAATCGTGATGAAGAATTTTAAACTTGCAGATACAATATCGGGATGGGCGGCGTTTGTGGTCGCTACGGTGTCGTATCTACTTACAATAGAGCCTACTGCGAGCTATTGGGACTGCGGCGAGTTTATATGCACCGCGTTCCGTCAGGAGGTGGGACACCCGCCGGGAGCACCGCTTTTTATGATTATGGGCAGGGTGTTTTCGCTGTTGGCAGGTGGCGACGTAACGCTTGTGGCGGCAATGATTAATGCAATGTCGGCTCTCGCAAGCGGATTTACCGTGCTGTTCCTGTATTGGAGCATCGTGCATATTGCGCGGCGGATTGTACTGGGCAACGCTCAAAACGATGCAACTACCGAAATATCAACATTCCAAGCCATCTCGATAATCGGCAGCGGCTTGGTTGGCTCATTAGCCTTTGCATACACCGACACATTCTGGTTTTCGGCGGTGGAGGGCGAGGTGTACGCTATGTCGTCGCTATTCACAGCCGTTGTATTCTGGTGCATCCTCAAATGGGAATCCGTAGCCGACGAAAAATATTCCAACCGTTGGCTCATCCTCGTATGCTACCTTATGGGTCTCAGCATCGGCGTGCATCTGCTCAATCTGTTGGCAATACCGGCGATTGTGTTCGTTTATTATTTCAAAAAATACAAACCCGACACCAAAGGCATCCTGATAGCATTGGCGGTGGCGGTGGCGATTTTGGCGGGCATACTGTACGGAATCATCCCCGGCGTGGTCTATTTGGCATCGCAGTTTGAACTATTGTTTACCAACACAATGGGCGCACCGTACAATACAGGCACGATTATATACGTAATCCTGCTGCTCGGCGCGTTGGTGTACGGATTGTATTATTCCTACAAAAAACGGAAAGTGGTCTTGAACACCGTCCTTCTCGGCGTGGCGGTAATATTGATTGGCTACTCGTCGTTTGCAATGATTGTAATACGCTCCGCCGCCAATCCCCCGATGGACGAAAACAACCCCGACAACGTCTTCGCCCTGCGCTCGTACCTCAACCGCGAGCAATACGGCGACCGTCCGCTCATCACTGGCGAGTATTTCAACTCCAAACTCATCGGATACGAACCCACCAGCCCCACATACATTCAGCGCAACAACCGTTATGAAGTGGCGGCATACAAGACCAACCGAATCTACGAGCCGGCATCCACAACGGTGTTCCCGCGTATGTACAGCACCGAGGCTCATCACATCGACGGCTACAAATATTGGGCGGACATCACCGATGTCAACATAAAACCGACATTCGCCCAAAACCTCAAATTCTTTTTCGGATACCAAGTGGGATATATGTACCTAAGGTATTTTATGTGGAATTTTGTGGGCAGGCAGAACGACATCCAGGGCAACGACGGCAATGTTATGAACGGCAACTGGATTTCGGGCATTAGTTTCATCGACAATGCAAGGCTCGGCGACCAGTCGCTGCTGCCCGACCCTCTGAAAAACAACAAGGGCAACAACCGTTATTACTTCCTGCCGCTGCTGCTCGGCATCCTCGGTATGATATATATGTACCGCGCCAACATCACCGGCAAAAGGTATTTTTGGATTGTAATGATGTTTTTCATACTGACGGGCGTCGCAATTGTTGTATATCTCAATCAGACTCCCTACCAGCCCCGCGAGCGTGACTACGCATACGCCGGAAGTTTCTATGCCTTTGCGTTTTACATTGGTTTTGGAGTTGCGTTCCTGTGCCGCCTCATCGAAAAATATCTTGGCGAGAAGGTGGCGATAGCGGGAGGCGCATTAGCACTATGTATGCTTGGCGGACCCGTAATACTCGCCGCACAAAACTGGGACGACCACGACCGCTCGGGACGTTACACTGCGCGTGATTTTGCCAAAAACTATTTGGAATCCTGCGCACCCAACGCCATCCTCTTCACCAACGGCGACAACGACACCTTCCCCCTGTGGTACGCCCAGGAGGTGGAGGGCATCAGGACAGACATCAGGGT
>JAFXMJ010000454.1 GCA_017530465.1 Bacteroidales bacterium | reverse complement strand
CGTCAAAGTCGTTGAAACCTCCCCCGGACTCCGCATCGAGATAACCCTCACCGATTACGACTTCTCCACGCAATTGAAGAAACAAGATTTTACGATAATCTTGGATACAGGCAAGATGCGCAAAAGCAAGAAAAATTAAAAGATTATTCCGCGTCAAGCGATGTAGCCACCAAACTCCGCACAAACTCTCCGTACTCCTCCCCTTTTGGCAGGAAATAATCTTCCTTCAAGACGCGCCTTATGCACTCGGTCTCGGTGTTGGTCTTGGGGTTGAACCCCTTGCGGATTTCGTCGGCGAAGTAGACGCCGATGCCAAACTTTTGCCAAGGGGCAACGGAGTCGAATATGACGCCAAGATTTTCGAGGATGGCGATTTTTTCGTCGTTGGAGATGCCCGACATACGTCGTTCGGCGGCGGATTGAGATACGCCACTCTTGCGCAACGCCCAATAGGTGTGCGAGTTGAGTGAATTGCGGTGCACGTCCTCCTGCCTCCAACGGAAACAATCAATAACGTCGGCAATCGTTGGCAGGGGCAACAGGCGACAGTCAAAAACCGCGTGGCGACCCGTCAGTTCTGAAAATTTTACGGAGGCTTCGGCAGAGAGAATTGTTAAGAGTTTGCGCTCCTTGTGCGAAAAGGCGGTGTCGTCCTTGTGAAAAAGCACCGAAATCTCGTCGCTCTGCGTGTAACCATACACCATACGGAAACCGCAGTCGGCGAGCAGATGTTTCACCGTGTCCACCATCGCGTCGCGAAATTTTATGTCGAATGGCTTTTCCAAATCCCATTCCTTCTTGGTCAAGCGCGTGAAGCCACGCCCGTCCAACCTCGCCACAAGATATACATCGTCGGGTATAAGACGGTCGAGCGACTGTTCAAAACGCCGCATCTCCTTGTCAAAAGCATCAAAATCCATATCCGTAACTTTCTTTTTAAATCACTGCTCTTTCATTAAAAAAAATTATCACCGAATATAACGAATTAAACAAATTGTATTATTATTAATTACATTAAACAAATGCCGCAAGCGGCGGCGAATTTTACGAATTTTCTCCAATGGTGGACAAAAATTCGTTTAATTCGTAAAATTAAAATTCAACTTGTTGAATTTTAGTTTATTAGTAGTGATTGAAAATATGTTTCATTTGTTAAATTCGGTGACAAATGAAATCGTCGTATTTTTAAACAAAAATATAAACATTTTCGCTGTAAAATTATGGAAAAAATTTGGATATTAACGATAAAAAGGAAAATAATTTTTCAGAAAAAAGTGGCTTTAATTTTTCTCCGCCACCGCATCCGGTTCCAAGAGGGACATTGGAAACCGAATGTACTTCTTCATTAAAAAGGTTCGTTGTCTATTGATAAAAAATGATAATGAAATTCCGTGTGAATTGGTGTTTGCGGCTACTCGAATGAGAGATTGCGAATGTTGCGATGTCGATTAAAACATCCAAGATTCGAGTTTGAGTGTTTCCTCGTTGAGGAGGTCGATGTCTTCTGACATCCAAGCCTCTACGCTGAGAGTCTCTTCGTTGAGGAAGTCGACGTTTTCGGTCATCCAGCCTTCTACGTTGAGGGTCTCTTCGTTGAGGAGGTCGATGTCTTCAGTCATCCAGCCTTCCACGTTGAGAGTTTCCTCGTTGAGGAGGTCGATGTTTTCCATCATCCAGGGCTCGAGCGGGAGAGCTGCTTCGTTGAGTGCGAGGTCTTCTGCCTCGGGAGAAGCTACTGTGGCGTTCGTGCTGTCGATCTTGACGGTGTCAAGAGGATTGACGGTTGCTGCGTTTGCAGTGTTCAACGAAGTTGCTGCGGCAACCAAGGCTGCCATTACTGCGTTGTAAACAAACTTTTTCATGATTCTACTGTTTTTAAGGTTAATATATTGTGTTCACTGTCCTACTCCTTATGTGCGTTGGGGAGTTCCAATAATTGTTGATGAATCACGAGCAAGCCTTGCAAAACTTTTTTCAGCGGATTTTCAAAGAACCTTTTGTCTATTTTTGCAACCAGATTTCCTTTCTGATTACAATGCAAAATTACACCGAATTATTGACTCCGTATAATTTTTTCAATTAAGTAATCTTTAATTAATAGCAACACTAACGCAAAAGATACGGCTCAGGAATGTTAACGACAATGATTGTACAAAATACAATTATCTGTAATTTACAGCGTTAATGGCAAGATGTAAAGGAAAACATATTAAGTGAAAGTTAAGTGCGATCAGTCTTTCTGCGGCGCATCTGTGCCCGAAAGCAATTCAAGGAGCTCAGATTTGAGGCTCACAAGCTGTGCTGTCTTGCACTCAATCTGTGCAATGATACCCTCCCGGCTCTGCATTTCCTTCTCGCTCAGCTTGAAGAAATCCACAGAAACATTAAGATTCTTGACGAGAGTGTCGAGCTGTTTGGAATAGCTGTCGAGAGTGTCGGCGGTCTGGCGATTGTTGTCGATAGTCTCCACAAACTGCATCACCGCACGGCTGATGGCAAGTGTCATCGTAAGCTGCTGTGCGCACGATTCGGAGATTTTGGAAACAATTTCGGTGCTATCGACGATGCGTGGCGAGATGTCGTCAATGAGTTTCACGGCGTGGCGCGTGTTGTCGAGGCTTTCGGCGGAGAGAGCGTTGATTTCGGCAGCCACCGACTGGCAATGCTCGGCGAGGTTGCGGATTTCGGTCGCAACTACGGCAAATCCCATCCCATTCTCGCCCGCACGCGCAGCCTCCACAGCGGCATTGATGGCGAGCAGGTCGGTACGCTCGGCTATTTCGTTGATTACCTGAGCCTTGGAAAGCACATTGCTGATACTGTCGAGAGTCTTGTCGGATTCCTGGGTGACGGTGCAGATGCTGTTGGAAATTTCATCGGAATTGTCCTTGGCGAGTTTTGCATTGCTGGTAGTGTCGCTAATGGCATTAGTAATCTGCGATACGGATTCAGAAATCTCCTCCACTGTGGCGGCACGGCTCTTGGCATCGGCGGTAATGATGCCCACGGCATCGCTCAGCGACACTGCGCCCACAGCTATCTCATTGGTATACTTGCGGATAGATTCCACCGCGCCATACACCTTCTGCCGCATAATCTGCGCCGTAGTCCTCAGCTTGCCAAATTCGTCGTCGTCGCTGATGCTATCCGCCTCATCGGAATACAATCTGCCTTCCGCAATGTCGGCGATGAAACGTGTAGTGGCACCAAGCGGCTTCAATACCACCTTTTGGGTGACGTACTTCACCACAAGCATCACAAACAACACCGTCAACGCCGCCGATAGCAGCAGCAACATCGCCATTGTGATAGTAGCCTTATTGAGCTGCGTGTATGGTATATTGAGGGTAATTACAAGATTGGATTGTCCCACTAATGCCATATAACATTGCACCCTCGTACCGTCAGGCGTATAGTAATAGCCCTGCTGGTAATTTTCGGTCTTCTTGTGCGCCCAGCCATATTCCACGAGTTTGTCCACATCTTTGAATCCGGCGGCCATCAAGTCGGAGAGCGACCTCTCGTATATGGAATTGTCATAGATACGGAATACCATCTCATTGTCACTCAGGGTGCTGAAGCCAGCACCATTCGCCTTGATGGAAAACATAAGCGAATCTATTTCGTTGGTGAGGAACACAGCACTTATGATGGCAATTACAGAATCACGGTCGTTCCTTATTGGCAACGACAAGCACCAAGAATCGCTCTGATTGTAATGGCTGTGCAGGGGACGCTGGAGATTGTAACGCACCCTGTTGCCCATAATATCCTTGTAAAAGCGCGTCTTGCGGCCGTCCATATGGTCGAGTCCGCCGCTTGTGGTGTAAGTGGTGCCACTCGGCAAGGTGAGGCGGATGTAGTTCCATTGCTTGTAACTTACAGAAATCAAGTCCTTCGCCCTATACAAAAAATCATCGACAGACGCCGAATCCTTGTACATTGTCCTTACAATGCAAAGTTCGGAAAAATAATTGTCCAATATCTTGTCTATCGCCATTGCCTGCAGCAGAACGCTCTGTTTTGCCATATTGTCGTTGTTGGCAAAATTGCTGACGCTCACCCTTTTGTAAACATATCCGTCCATAATGAGGATGAGCACCACGATACCGGGGAGCAGCAGTCTGATGTACTTGCCCCAGATAGTGTTGCCACGCAACTTAAACCACTTGTCGAAAAATTTAGCAACCATATTCATTTGGCGTCAATTGTAATTTTTAATTTTTAGCCGGCTGGCTGTCGTCCTGCAAAACCTCGTCTATCTTGTCCTCGATGGCATGTGTCTGCGCGTCGCCTTCAGGGGACGTGGCGATAAGCTTGGTCTTGAGCGCGAGGATTTCCGTCTTGCACACCTCAATGGCGGCAAGAATGTCGTCGCGGCGCAGGTCGATGTCGCGGTCGAGCCTGAAGAAATCCACAAGCTTATTGAGACGCTCCACGTCATTGAACAGCACATTGGCGTACACGGTCAACTTGTCGGCGGAGACGGTGTTGTTTTGCGAGATTTCGGTAAGCTGCTGCACGGAATTGCTGATAGTCCCCGTAAAATGGAGCTGCTTGCTGCACGCCTCAGAAATACGCGACACCATTATGGCGTTGTCGTGGATTTTTGGCGAAATGCTGTCCACAAGTTCCACAGTCTGCGTGGTGGCGGTGAGGCTCACTTCAGACAATCTATTGATTTCAGTAGAAGCACGGTGACAAAGCTCCGACAGTTTGCGGATTTCGGCGGCGACTACTGCAAACCCCGTACCGTGATCGCCCGCCCGCGACGCCTCCACAGATGCGTTGATGGCGAGGAGGTCGGTGTGCGAGGTGATGTCGTTGATTACCTTCACCTTCTCCACAATGCGCTGCATGCAGTCGTAGGTGTCGGCTGTAGCCTTTGCCACAGATACAATGTCGTTGGCGATTTCCTTGGAATTGACGTGGGTGCGCATTGCATCCTCACTATTGAGGCGGATGGAGGCGTTCACCTGCTCCACGGAGCTTGCAATATTTTCCACGGCTAAATTTTGCACCTGTGCGTCGCGATCCACGCCCTGCACCGTGTCGGTGACATTGCGGCAGCATCGCGAAAGGTCGCTGGAAGTATCGTGTATGCCCGATACCGCCGAGACAAGTTTTTTCTGCATCTCCTCAACATTTTTGCAGACCGCGCCAATCTCGTCGTTGGTATTGATGTTGCGGGTTTCGGTAGAATAGAGCTTGCCGTGCGCAACATCGTTGGAAAACCTGTTGATGGCCTCCAACGGGCGAATCACCACTCTGGCTGTTATGTACCTGATTGCAATCAACAGCACCACCATAGCCACAAGTGTGGTGAGCAGCAGCACCCAGAAGGTAAGCGTTACATCCTTGGCTATAATTCTTTTTTGGGCGAGGTGAGCCAGCACCCACGGCGTATCGGGTATCGCGGCATAGTGGAGCAATATCTCCTGTCCGTTGGATTCATGTACCTCCCAACTGCCGTATGGTTGATGGTTGCCCTTCAAAGCATCGTTGCGGCTAAAAGCCATCTTATCCTTCAGGTCGGTGTAACGAGGTGCCGCACCGGGCGTCGTGCCATCCAACGCCACACTGAATCCACCTCTCTTGCCACGACACACACGCGCCATATTAGCCTCGTCCACCATGACAAAATATTCAGACGAATCAGTGAGTATGTCATTGAGCTTGCGTTCTATAACATCCACAGGGAATACGGCGGCGATTATCGCAGTGACGGAATCATTATCATCCCTGACCGGCACGGAAATACTATAGACTTCCACGCCAACCAGAGTGGACATGTGAGCCGAATTAACAGAAATATCCTTGTGCTCCATCACGAGATGCTTGTAAGGACGACCCTCCTTGACGTTATAATTGTCGGTGAGTCCGTTGGAATTGTATGAGCGACCGTCGGGCAGGATGAGCCTTACGTATGAATACTTGTTGCTATGTTCTTCGGTAAAACGCGTGGTGAATACCAGAAATTCTTCTATTGTGCTTTTTTGATAATAATGGCGTATCATATTGAGGTCGCCAAGGTAGCGGTGAAACACCTCCGAAATTTCGTCTGAAAGGATTTTCACTGTTCGTTGGTTTGCCTTGTTGGTGGCGGTGTCGGTGTAATTGGAGATGATGGCATATATCACGAAGTCCATGGCGAGGATTACCACCATGACGCAAGGCAGTATAAATTTCATATACTTGCCCCACACCGTCCGGCTGTCGTAGCCGAGGTAACGAAATATTTTAGATATTACCTTTTTCATCGCTGTTCTGGGTTGTTCGTGTTGTTGCAATCAATTCGTCCCTGAGCCTGTCGTACTCGGCAAGCTCCCGGCGCAGACATTCAAGCTCGTCGGTGTGCTTTGCAAGAGCATCCTCAATGTCATTGAGACGCTCGGTGCGCTCGTCTGATGTCTTGAAAAACTTAACAGTCTCGATGAGCTGGTTGGCGTACTGGACAAATTTTTCGGCCTTGGCAGCCAACGCGCCAGCCTCTGCATTGTTTTCTTCCGAACCATACGCAAGGCTTTGTATTGCATTGCCAATCTGCTCGGTGCCGTTGCGCTGTTCGACGCACGACATGGCTATCTCCGACACCTTGGTGGCATTGTCGAGAATGCGCGGCACTATCTGCTCTATCATCTTGGCAGAATGTTCGGTGATGCGAAGAGTCTGTTTGGAGGTTTCGTCGATGAGCAATGCCGCCACCTTGGATCTTTCGGCGAGCTGCTTGATTTCCGACGCCACGGTGGAAAATCCCTTTCCATTTTCGCCCGCACGCGCTGCTTCCACGGCTGCATTGATGGCAAGAAAATCGGTACGCTTAGCTATATCGTTGATTATCTTAATCTTATCTATGACAGTCTTGGTACTCTCCAAGGTCTGCGCCGACGCCTTAGCAACCTTGCCGATGTCGGTGGCAATAGACATCGAATTTTTGCGCGCAGACTCGGCATTGTTGGCGGTTTCAGATATAGATGACGACATCTGCTCCACCGTAGTGGAAATCTCCTCCACCGACACCGCCTGGTCGCCAATGCTATGTAGAATGTGTTCGGCGGAGGTGCTGAGTTCATGAGTATTAACCAGAATAGCGTCAGACTGAGAACGGATGCTGCCGGTAATGTCAACGAGTTTGCGAGCCATGTCAGCCACATTGTCGTAGAGTTGCCCCACCTCCTCGTTGTTGACACTCTCATCGAGCTTGACGGCATTGTACATACGACCCTCGGCAAATTCACCTACCACTTTCTTGAGCTTGACAAGCGGATTGATGATGCCAAACTTTGTAATCAGGTACAAATAGACCATTACAATTACAAATACAAGCAAGCCCGCCATAATGTAAAAATTTCGCATACGCGCCCGCGATTGGTCAAGTTCGTCGTACATTACCTCCATCATTATAAACCACCGCGAATCTTTCACCCTCGACCATGTAATGAGCCTCATCTCGCCGTCAAGACCTTCAAACGACTCGCCACCAGTCCTGATGCCACCGTTGATACGGGCAGCGACGTGGGTGCAGATGTTTACGATGGATTCGTCGAAGGCTTTGGGATTGGTATTGTCGGACGCCACAATTACCGCACCCTCCACGTTGCAGAGGTACGCTTTGCCCATATTGTTGCTCTTGATGTACGACAACGCGCCAAGCAGTATTTGGGTATTGGTGGCAACGTACAACGCGCCCCTAATGCCGTCGCCCTCCCTGATTGGCACAAGGAGGTTTTGGGTTTTACGAGTGGTGTCGTTGGCGGCTACGGAAGGAGGAGTTATCATAAAAGGCTTGCCATATTTGCAAAGATGCTCCATGGCAAACTTTTTTTCGACAAGGATGAGTGTGTCGGCAGGCTCAGTGCTGAGAACACTGCCATCGTACCTTACGAAACCGCCATACAGATAGTCACCATTGCTACTTTTGACAAGGATGTCCACAAGCTCCACACATTCCTTTTCGCTGTAATGCCGCTGCGCACATATCTCCGCCAATCCGGCGAGCTGCGACACACACGACCTGTATTTGTCACCAATAGCCTTGACATTGCACTCCACAATGTCCGTACACGACACTCGGGCGGAATCGATATTGTTGTTGCGCATGATTCTGAAAAGCAACACACTCAATGCCACCACCACCACCGTTACCGTTGGTATGGTGATGCCAAGTAGCGAGGTCATAAGCGACCCACGACGTTTTGTGCTGGTTTTCTGACTTTTTTCCATGCTCGATTAGCAATAAAAATCCGACTATCAAAGATACAAAAATCGTGCGGAAAAACAATCATTTTTTACAGACTTTTTGCAACAATTTTGCAGAAATTGTTTACCCACGTCTCCAAGGCATTCAGGCAAGGTATTACAACCATCTCAGTACCACCATTTTGCGTAAAAATTTCGCGCAAATTGCCGTCGATTTCCACAATAGTCTCAAGGCAATCAACCGTGAACGACGGAGTGACCACAGCGATGCTCTTGATGCCGTCTTTGGCAAGCTGACGCACCACGCTGTCGGTGGAAGGGGCTGCCCACTTGTCGGCAAAACGGCTTTGGAACGTGGTAACACATTTTTCGGGCGGGATTGATAGCCGCGACGCCATCATCCTCGTCTGCGCGTGGCACTGCGCGATGTAGCACCGCCGATTGTCCACACTTATATTATTAGTGCAACCAAGTTCGTCGCAAGTATGCCCCGGATGCGACATCTCGGCGTGCATCAAAGGTATGCCGTGGTACGAAAAGACCACCTTCCCCACCCTGCCAACATCAGGCAAATGCTGGGAAATATGCCCGCAGATAGCCTCCAAGTATAATTCGTCGTCAAAAAACGGCTCTATGCAAACCACCGGCGGCACATTGAGCTTGCCACTGACAGCCGTAAACACATCGTCCAAAGCCTTGCCCCACGTTGACTCGGTGGATTGAGGGAACATCGGGGCGACTACGATTTTGTGATAATTATGCTCCAAAACCTTCTCCATCACGTCGCCAACCAAATTGTAGCCAGCCGTCATCGCCACATAGACATCTGCCTTGCCGTCGAGCAACTGTTGCAACCTGTCGGCGAAGTCTCGTGTGTGCTTTTTGAGAGGCATCTCGCCACCTGAAACGTCGATGAGCCGCTGGTAAAGTTTGGACGATTTTCGTGAACGCAGCGGTGCTATAATGCAGTTGACAAGAATTTTGCGTCCGACAGAGTTCATGGTCATTACGTGCTTGTTGTCAAGCAATTGACGAAGATAGTGCGCCACGTCGCGACGGCGGGCGGT
>JAFXMJ010000453.1 GCA_017530465.1 Bacteroidales bacterium | reverse complement strand
TCGCCATCCTTGCGGTGAGTCTGCGGAACGGAAACACGCAATTCGTCGAGAATAGGCTTGTCAAGACCCTTAACCGTCGGTTTTTCGGGACCGAGAATGTCCAAAATCACGATTTCATTTTCGCCTTGTTTGAGCCAACAGCCTGGCATATAGAGTGTTTGCTGAGGACCAATTTTCCAAATCCTGCCCATTGCATAACCATTGACCCAGACAAAACCCTTGCCCCAAGTTGAAAAATCGAGGAAAGTGTCTTCGGGCTTGTCAATTGTGAAAACACCTTTATAATATGCCGGTTTTGACGACGTTTTTAGATCGCCATAATTCTTTTTGACTGCAAATTCGTAATCCAACGGCAGGCAGTATATCTTCCAGTTTTTCAACTCGTTGCCATCGGCGGTAACAGATTTTGTGATGCCCTTGCGGTCGTGAATAGACTTGTCGAAATTAACGCGACCCAATGCTTCAACGTAGATGTCAAGCACAGTGCCTTTTTTGAGGTTTTGGGACAAAACAAACGAAAATTCGCCTTTCCTGCGGTCGAGTTCAGCGATTTTTTCACCATCGGCAAAAACAAGTGCGTAGTCGTGAACCTCGTCGATACGGATTGCTGTGCCTTTTTTGAGTTTGTCAGCAAGTTCGGTGCGGTAAAGAATCGAGCCAAAGCCTTGATTGAGTTTCTCCATCGGAACAATATTTTCAGACTCGACGGCAACAGGCAAATTTTCAAAAACTTCTGCAGACTTACTTAAAGTAAATTCTGGGATAGTTGACGAAGGAATTTGAGCGGGAATATCTGCCAAATGCTCACCGTCGGAGAGATGCTTGGCCATCATTTCGCGCAGCAAATTGAATTTTGGAGTTATCTGTCCGTTTTCAGAAATTGGCGCATCGTAATCGTAAGACGAACACATCGCACTGTAAGCCGGATTGTTGGCACCGCCCCAATATCCAAATGTGGTGCCGCCGTGCGTCATATAAAGACTGAAAGAGATGTTTTTTTCAATCATTTCTTCGAGACCACTAACCATCACGTCGGCGGGGCGGGTTTCGTGCGGACGCCCCCAATGGTCAAACCATCCGCTCCAAAATTCGCTGCACATCAGAGGCGTATTTGGACGGAGTTCTTTGAGTTTTTTGAACTGCGCGTCGATGTCGCTGCCAGTGCCAAAATTTACAGTCCAAAGAAGGTCGTCGAGAGCATTGTTGGTGAAATTGCTGCTCCAATCACATTGAAAGAGAGGTACTTCATTGAATCCCGACTTTCTTACAATATCGCGGATGGCGGAGATGTAAGGCTTGTCGGTGCCGTAACTGCCGTATTCATTTTCCACCTGCACCATTATGATGTTGCCACCTTTGGTGATTTGGAGCGGCGACAGTTGCTCGCCCACTTTTGCCATAAACTTTTCGACGTGGTTCATATAATCAGCATCAAGGGTGCGTAGGCTAATGCTGTCGTTTTTGAGCAACCACCACGGCAGACCGCCCATCTCCCACTCCGCGCAGACGTAGGGACCGGGGCGCACGATGATGTACATACCGTTTTTCTGCGCAAGGCGGCAAAATTCGGCGATGTCTTTGTTGCCCGAAAAATCAAATTTGCCCTCCTCCATTTCGTGGTAATTCCAAAAAATGTAAATGCACAATATATTCATACCCAAAGCCTTGCACATTTGGATACGGTTTTCCCAATATTCCTTGGGGATGCGCGAATAATGGATTTCGGCGGCCTTGACGAGAAAAGGTTTCCCATTGAGCAGAAAAGTCTTGTCGCCGGGCGCAAACGAGCCATTTTGTGTGGATTCGCCACAACTGCCAAGCAACAACACGGTTATCAATAATAGTAGTATTCTTTTCATAATTATTTGAATATTAACGTAAAAACAATGTGTGGTGCGATTAGTACATCACCACCGTTACAACACTCTTGGCTGGCACAGACACGTATTTGCCGTTGGTGGAGCAACTCTGCAACTTGCAGCCGGCGGCATCGTTGGTCAGATAAATCCCATTAACCTTACGCGGAAATTTCAGGATTTCCTCTTGGTCTGAATAATTGATGACAACGCTTACGATGCTACCGTCTGGATTGCGAAATGCACTTGCCATCAGGCCTGTGGGTGATTCGGCGACAGAAAGTTTTATCGCGATGCGCTTGGCGTTTTGTTTGATATAACGGCTGTAATTGCCTAAGCACCAAAGCAATCGGCTGTCGTAGAGTTTGCCATTGTCGATAGTTTCCTGTCCAAAATCTTCCAACAATCCGTCCTTGTAGTCCTCCCCTATCGCACGCCACCATTGCCAAGATGCTGCATTGGCATACACAAGGTCGTGATGAATCCAACGCGCCACATACAACGCCGTCTTCATTGTGGTATCGTAGCCGCCACCACCGCCAATCTCCTCGTCGTTGCTCATTACGCATTGTTCTGTCATCCAAAACTTTACAGAAAATTTTTGCAACGTGTCGCGCAAATTTTCACGCATAGTGCGCATATAGTCGAGCGGCGTATTGGTCCAATAGCCGTGTCCAGCAATCATTTTTTCTACGTGACTTAGCCCCAATACGTTGGACGCGCTGTCAGCGTTGAAAAGCGTCTGAATGGCATACCCTCTGTCCACACCAGTCTGATGCGTGGACACCATAGCGCGGTAGTCGGACGATTCGTTTACAAGTATCTTGGTATCAAGATTTTCCGCAGTCAAAGCCTTGTCGAGAAGCCTTGTGAGTTTTGCGATTTCGGCGTTGGTGGCGGGAGAGCCTTCTTGTTTGGGCCCCTGCCAATTCCAATGTCCGTCGGGTTCGTTGACGGGGCAGATGTAATTGATTGTAATGCCGTGCTTTTCTTTGAGACCCTTGATGGATTTGGCAATGTAATCGGCAAACTGTCCGTAACATTCGGGCTTCAAGTTCAACGTCCCTCCCCTACCCGTGTTGGTGGCGAGTCCGTTTTGAGTGAAATACACCGGAGGCGAATTGAGAAACGCCACGAAAGTTGTAACACCTCGTTTTTGCGCCTCCTTCATAAAGTCGATCTGCGCCTTCTGCTTGGAAAAATCCCACGAACCATCCGGCAACAGGAACGATTCGGTGCGCGTCATTGGCTGTATCTGGGCACTATCGCCCTGAAACGCACTGCCTGCACCGAGATTAAACCGCCAGATATTCAGCCCAATACCCTTGTCGTGCGAGAAGAGCAAATCGGCGGCTTTCGTCACGGTTTCCGATGGCCATTGGTCGGTGGCTTGTATTGTCCACGCATCCGACGCCCCAAAACCGTCGATAGTCTGAAACTCTTGACTTTCATCTATTTCAACGCTCTGAGTGAAAGGTGCGCTACAAGATGCCGCCAACAGCAACAATGGAAGTATATACAATTTTTTCATAGCATTTTCAATATTATAAAGACACAGAGTCCACTGAGATGAACAGATGGGCTCTGTGTCTTGAAATTATTTGCAATATACCACTGTCGTCACCGACTTTGCGGGTACTACAACATTGCCGTCCGACATATTGGTACGTTCGAGTTTTTTGGTCTCGTCGGTCACGAAACGCAACACCTTGTTAGCACCGTCAAAACCTGTTACAGTGGGTGTTACGCGGATTTTCTGGTCGCCAAGGTTGGTGTAAACAGCCACCAAAGTATTGCCGTCGCCCGATACGAATGCCGTACCTACAAACGACTTGTCATCACCGCAATTCATATCAACACGCTTGTATCCAGGACGTACAAAACGGCTGTAATTACCAAGCACATAGAGGTTTGCATTGTCCTTCCAATTGGCTCCGCCGGTGATGTCGTCGTAGGTATCGTGGTAATCCTCCACGTCCGCGCCGAGTTTGATGAGCCAAAAACGGTTTTTCTGGCTCCAACGTTCCTGTCCCCATACCGTCCAAT
>JAFXMJ010000452.1 GCA_017530465.1 Bacteroidales bacterium | reverse complement strand
GTGGGGCAATAGTCCTGACTTCACCAAGCACAATAAGTGGATATATGAATACAAGCCAAACACAATGTTTGAAGGCAATCCCAATCAGAAATGGTATCTGCCTCAGCCCTCGCAAGTCACGGATCTGTACGCCTACCTTGGTTTCAATCCCAAGGCTCTGTTCAAAGGACAGGTATCTGGATTCGAGGCTGAGTTCAATGGCTATATTGGAGCCTCCGACATCAAGGACAATGGACGCTATTTCACTCCCTACAATTCTGGCAAACGCCGCTACAAAGGCGAAGTCAATGTGATATGCTCCAAAAACTCTGACGACGTCAAAGATGCGTGCCTTATGGTGCTCGACAAGAATTACAAGCTGTCCATCGTCTCCGACAAGGATAGCCAGGACTATTGGCGAGAAAACTATTACACTGTGCGCCCCTGCCGAGGATATATGTTCCTATATCCCACAATCAAGGATATTAATCAAAATACTAATCTATAATCAGTATGAAACAAACACTCACCATAGCCATTGCGGCCGTACTATTGATGGTTGCAAGTTGCAAGGACAATGACAAGGAAGACACCCCCGCCCAAGATTCGCGCATATTTGATGAGGACGGCAAAAAGGGTGTCGAGGACGAACAACTCTCCGACCTCGAACGCCAGCAACTCGCCTGGCAAGACGCCATAATGTCGGTGCTTGAAACCCTCACCGGCAATGCTGACGTACTCACCGACTATTCCGGCGTAACATTCGAACCAATATATGGCGAAGCCAAAGACGAGGCACAGCCTCATGTGCGCTATGCAAAGTGCGCTGACGCAGAGCAGGCGCAGTCCAATTTCTTTGCCATTGTAGGTGGCAATGGCATCGCCAATGCCACAGCCGACGGCTACGAAGTGTCGCTCAAAGATATGCCACTGCTTCCCGACGGAGGGTTGCTCTCTGTAGGCTCATTGACATTCCACAAGGGCAACAGCCCCGACAATATCGGCTATATCGACATCGACATCCCCTGCATCCCCACACTTTCGCGCATACAGTACGTTACAGAGGAGGCGTGGGGCGACAATGCATCAAACCAAAGTCCGTACAAACCCGGCGACATTATTGAGTATTATTCGTCGGGCTCCACTTACTGCACTGGCTATTACCTCTGTGTGAGAGCCTGCTCAAACAGCGGTCTCGACGACGGAATTCTTGTACACATGGCTCCGGGCGAACCTGGTGGCGACGAATCATACAACCTCGATGGCGACAATGTGGGCTGCTGGGTTCCTTACAATAGAAAATATTTCTCTTACGGTGAAGCCGAAGTGAAAGCATACCTCGCTTTCATCAACGACAACAAGAAGGGCAAACTTGAAAGAGCCAAAAAGTTTCTCAATGGCGAAATAGAAGGCAACAAGCCGTCGCGCCAAGGCAAACTCTGGCACATCCTCCCAGGTGATTTCAATAATGACGTAAATTCTGGCAAAATCTACACTGGCAGCAAACCTGCTTCCATTGTATATGGCGCACGTTTTGGCAGCTACGCCTGGGTTCCTGCATACGACTACCGCCACAGCCACGAAGTCCATGTGCCGTCTTACTGCGCCGTCGATAATCTCGGTACTGTCACCACCGAAGACTACAAGTACGTCAAAGACAGTTCGTGGAAGAGTCATGCAGGGTACTACAATTTCTTCACCATCAATATCATCAAGTTTACCCGTGCAGGAGTTAACGGTGCAATAGTAGTCTATACACCATGACAATTTTAATCTATGAAAAAACTTACATACATAGTATTCCTTTGGGCAGTCACATTGTTCGCATGCAGCGACGACGACCTCTTGTCTGAAAGCGGCATAAATTCAACAGAATTTGATGATGCATCTGTTGCGTCCAATAGGTTCTGCTGGGTGAAGTCTGCCGACAGGTCTTCACGCTCCACATTCTTGCGCAATTTCGGCGTGGGATACAGCTACGATGCTGTCAATGGCGAATATTGCAACTGGGAGGACATCCGATGTCAGATTATCAACCGTAGCGCCGTGGAGCGGTTTTCGGAAGAAGACTTGGTGTACCACGACTCCGGTATCAACACATTGAGCGTATCCTCCAAATTCTCCTACTCCAAACACGATTACGTGGTGGCGATAGTAATGGACACCAAGGAGGAAACCGACCTCGGCATCTACAACGCTGAAAAACGCAAGCGTCACTACGTACTCGAAGACGGTGTGCAGGAGTCTTTCTACTACACCCACGATGAAACCTACACACTCGCGAGCCTCGCCTTCGACGCTGCAGGCGTAATAGAACAATGTGGAACCGAATACGAAAACAACCATTTCCTTACCAAAAGTTTCATCGACGCAGTGCTCCACCTGTCTAATCAGCCGGTGGCAAGTTTTGCCTCTGTGGATTCGTTCATCAATGTATATGGTACGCACGTCATCACAGCGGCGAGCATCGGCGGGCAACTCCGCGTGGACTTAAAAAACGATATGTTCCGCTACAACGACAAGGTTAAGGATTCTGAATGGACCACGGAAGAATTGTTTGGTGCAGCAGAAAACAAGGAGCAACACCGCCAGGCGGAAGACTACCGATGGCTTGAATCCGGACAGCTCTACCTCACGGCTCGAGGCGGCGACCAGTCTATGTTGACATCCCTGCTCGGCGAACACAAATACGACGGCACTCGCACATTCTCCCTCGACGGCATCAGCCAGTGGCGAAATTCATTGTGCTACGACCCAAATGATGATGCCAATTCCAACGCCGAACTCATAGCAATGCAGGTGCTCCCCATCTGGGAGTTTGTGGAGATAATAGACGACGAAGTGGCATTGCGTGTCAAGAGCGCGGTGCAGCGCGATGTGTCCATAGCCCTCAAACTCCTCGGCGACCGCAACTTCTTCAGCTCCAAGTTCAAGGCGACATACACCGACGCACAGTGCCATTATAAGAAAAACAATACCAACGTCTTGTACACAGCCACCGACAGCGAAGACGCGCCATTGGTAGTGAACATCGAGGCTGGCGGCAGGTACGTAGCCACCGTCTGCCACGAACAAATTGGCAGTCAATGGATGTGGGTGGCATATCCGATATATGAAGGCGTTATCAAGAGGGCTTGTGGACGCGGTATAGCCGACGATGGCAGCACATGGGACATCTGTTGGATAGGCAATTCGTGCGCCGCAAGGAAGCTCAAATACACCGTCATCCCAGACGAAACCTCATTCTACATCAGTGGTGGGGCAATAGGCATAACGCCGCAGGATGGCATCACATACGAAGAATCCCACGCCATTCCTTACATAGAATTATGCGGAGGCATCCAGCCCGACGGTTCGGCGAGAGGCACAGCATTTCCTGTGCGCAATTGCAACGGAGAGTTCCGCATCGATGCACCCGCAAGCGTGTCGCCATCATTTGTGGGCTGGCACTACGACAACACCGACCAATGCTGGAAACAGGACTCCACTTACACTTTCATCTATAACCCGAAAGAAATCTCATACTAAAAAATTTTCTTTTTTCAGCAAAATGATGTATATTGCGCCAAATTTTCCATAAAAAAAAGTTATGAAAACAATATACAGCATTTTAACCGCAGTTGTCTTATTATCAGTAAGTTGTAATAAAGACGACGACAAGTCTCCGGCGCAGATTATACACGACGACACCGAAATCCTCGCCGTATTTGCGCCATCGCAGCTTGGCGACGATGGTTTTTCGGATCAGATATTATACGAAATCCAAAACTTCAACCTCGACACCGATAGTTCTGGAATCGTAACGCAATTCGTAGCCAGCGACAGCAAGGAAGAAACCTTCGATGCGGTACAGGCATGGGTGCAGAAACCACAAAGCCCGTTCTATGGCAACACATTCGACCGCCGTCTGCTCGTGCTTACTGCGCCAGAATTGGCGGAATGTCTTCCTAACATACAGCTCCGCGACTCAGACGAAGTATTGCTGCTTAATACCTCCGAAAAAATCATAAAAGACCTCGACGAACGCTACCATGTGCTCAACATATCGGTTGCCGACGAGGCGATGTGGTTTGCAAATGGAATCGTCAACCTCGCAAGGATGCACAATGTGCAATTCAACACGGCGGTAGAACCACAAATATACATATTCCGCATCTCCAAAAACATAGAATACCCAGACAGCATCGAAGCGGGCGTAATCAAAGGTCTCGCAGGATTGGGCACGCTAACCATCTATTACCTCGAAGATATGCTCGACAATGAAACTGCAAGCAACGAGGCTGTATCCAAGCACCGACTCAACACGCTTTCGTACAAATTCGCAGAGCAGTTTGCCCAACACTCCCTTGATACACAGGACAAATACCTGCCGGGGGCTATTGTATGCCTTGGCGCATTCAATAGGGGATTTGAATACTACTTACGCAATAAATTCTTATACGTCGCAGGCCTTGATGTAATGATGAGCTACAAAATTCAGCGAAAATATGACGCCGCGCTGCACAACTGGATAGCCGAATGGAGGCAACGCCCTATAGGGCAAATGCCAAAGGCTACATGGCATTGCAATGGCTCGCAATACTCATCAGAAGACTTCACTCGTGATATCGTGTTCACATACGGAGAATACCCCAACTTCCCGATTGAATACGATGATGATGACGACGATGATGCGACCGATACAGACGAATAAACAACCTCACCCCAAAAAACAGATAGATATGAAAATACGCAATATATTGATAGCATTAGTGGCGTCCGCCGTCTTGTACACTGGTTGCCACGACGATGACGACATGGATGCTCAGGGCAATCAGCATGACAGCCAGCACGAAACCGTCGTCAACGTGGACGTCATACTGCCGCAATCGGTGCAAAAAGATTGGAGCAACTCCATCAACTGGGCGATGCGCAACATCGAGAAGGCACAGCTGCAACTTGACAAACGTGTTAAGCTCAATCTCCGCTACCACGACGAAGACACCGAAAACTTAGACAACCTTGCCCACGCCCTCACACATCCAAAGCTGGGCGAGGACTCATGCCATGCCATCATTGGTCCATACCACTCATACAACGCGCAGACAATCCTCGGCTACGCCGCCTCCTCAAGGTTGCCGGTGGTGATGCCCACATGCTCCAGTGCTGAGTTGCAGAGGATATACGCACGCAGTACCAATGCATGGTTCCTGACGGAAAGCGACATAACTCAGTGCGAAATGTTGCTCGCCGTTGGTAGAGAAATTAGCGTAGAAAATGTGGCTCTCATATACTCCGACGACAGTTATGGCAACTCTTTTCGCGACTGGTTTGGCTTTATGGCGGATGAGTACAAGCTCAATATGATGGGATTGAGCAAATACAAGTCGGGCGACGACCTCACCAAATTTCTCGACGAAAATTTCCCAGAGCCAATAGAATTTGATCCAGATGATGTTTTTGGCGATGCGCTCTCCGTCCACATGTGCATTGCCATATCAGACCCGAAGGAATGTATGGAGGTTGTAAGCCAAATCGTACAGTACCAAAAAACACACAGATACCTCACTATCTTCTTCGTATGTACAGATACTGCGTATTGCGAATACGTTGAAAAATATAAATTTGAAGACTTCGCGTTGCTGCTCGGTATAGCGCCCACTGGCGCAATCAGCCGTGGATTTCCGCAGGCATACGAGAGCAAATTTGGACGGAGACCCTACAATGGCGAGGCGCAGGTATATGATGCGCTTAGTATCATTGCCTTGGGCGCAGCAAAAAGGTTCGTTGCCGATGATCCAAATACACTCTACATCGATGGCAAGAAGGTAGAATACAATACGCGACCCTACACTCCAACCCTCACAGACTGGATGCGCTCCATTGTGGCAGACGAAGAAGGCACACCCACATATTGGCAGAGCGCGGGTCTCGCCTCTACATTCAATAAGATTGCCAACAACGAGCCACTTGATGTTTATGGAGCGTCAGGCGACCTGCTGTTTGACCAAACCACCCATACATCCATAACGCGGAGCAATTATATGTTTTGGTACAATTTCGATAATAAATTCACGCCAATTGTATATCTCTCGTCGGATGGTGGTGGCGAGTCTATGTCAACATCATCGATTTGGGAATGGAAACAGAACTCGTTCCAGGAGTTTGACGAATTTGCCAGTATCGACGAGACAGAGCTGCCAGCCGTCACCGACAACTGGGCTATTGTAATCTCGCCATCCACCACTTGGGCCAATTACCGCCACCAGGCAGATGCATTTGCCATGTACCAGCTCCTCAAAGAGCACGGCTACGACGACGAACACATCATCCTCATAGTAGAAGACAACCTCGCCTTCGACGAAAAAAACAACAAGTACAGGGGGCAGATTTTTGTGGAACTTTCTGACGACGCTTCCGCCACCGGCACACTCATCAACAATGATGTGCGCGCCGGAGCCATCGTTGATTACAAGTTCAGTGACCTTAATGAAGACGACATTGCCGACATAATGCTCGGCAAACAGTCTGAGCGATTGCCGGAAGTATTCCACACCACCAATACAAGCAACGTGTTCTTCTTCTGGAGCGGACACGGCGGCGACGGCGTAGGCCCGCTCTGGGGCAATGAAAACGCCCGTTCCGCATTCGGCACCAAGCGAATAAAGGACATAGTTACCGATATGAACATCAATGGCAAATATCGCCGTATGATGTTTGCCATTGAGACGTGTTTCAGCGGTCTTTGGGGCGACGCGCTCACTGGAATGCCCAATGTAGTGGTTATCACCGCTGCCAACCAATACGAGCCTTCCAAGGCGGACGTACACAATGACGAGCTTGGGGTATTTCTCTCCAATGCATTCAGCCGCTCATTCCGTCTCGCCGTGGACAACAACTACAACATCTCATTGCGGGATTTGTATTATTCACTCGCTCGTACCACCACCGGCTCGCACGTAAAACTCTTCAACGAAGAAAATTACGGCTCCGTATATAAGAACGGCATGAAGGACTATATGATAAAATAATTTTTTTTCATATCCCAATGCCGCACATTTGAATATTTCTTTTTACCTTTGCCACAAAATAATTTTACAAACCATTAAAATCAAAAATGCAGACAGTATTAAGCGGTATCAGGCCTACGGGCGACCTTCACCTCGGCAACTATTTCGGTGCGCTGAGGAATTTTGTGAGATTGCAGAACGACTACAATTGTTTCTTCTTTGTAGCCGACTACCACTCGTTGACCACACACCCGCACCCCGCTGACATCCAGAACAACGTCAGGAAAATCCTGAGCCAGTACATAGCATCGGGTCTCGAACCCGAAAAATCAACAATCTACATCCAGTCGGATCTTGTGGAGACCGCCGAATTTTATATGTTGATGAATATGAACGCAT